>CALGLM010000413.1 GCA_937930275.1 uncultured Ignavibacteria bacterium | reverse complement strand
TTTATAAAAACAATTAAAATTTTACCCTCTGCTATTGACTTTTAACATAACAGAGAGGGGTTAGGGGTGAGTTCGTTTTTACATTAATCATTGTTTTGATACAGCCCCTGAAAAATCTTTGCTATTATATAGGTTACAAAAATGTCGCTCCTACGGAGCTGAAAACTTTAAAATAAAGACATCAGACATCAGACGTTAGAATAACTTATCCTGTAAATCCTTTTTTTTAATCCTGTAAATCCCAGGTCAAAGGGAATTCAAAATTAAAAACTCAACATTCAAAATTGATGTAAATCCCGGTTCAGAATAATTTAAAATATTACCGAGTCACTATTCACGAGTCACTATTCACCAACAACCGGTAGTTTTATTCACTTGTCACGCGTCACTTGTCACCATTTACAAGTCACCATCCACCATTCTCTCTCAAATAAATGAATTATATAATTTCTTACGATATCCAAAAAGACAAAATACGTAACAAAGCCGCAAAATTGCTTACAAAGTATGGATTGCGAGTACAATACAGCGTTTTTGAATGTTTATTAACTACAAACGATTATCAAATACTTTTCACAAAGCTTAGTGCTTTGGTTAATCACAAAACAGATTCAGTAATTTTTTACCCTGTATGCAAAAACTGCGAAAATAAAAAAGAGGTAATAGGCAGCTACTTTACACAAAAAAAATCCGGTATTATTGAAATTTAGAGGTCTTATGTATTATTCCTTATTTGACGATTCTAATATTAAAGAGGCATGGAATAAAGTTAAATTTAAAAATACTTCCGGAGGAATTGACGGTGTTTCCATTAATAGTTTTGAAGAAAATTTACAACAAAATTTATTAGAGATTAAAAACTCTTTAAAGAATAATAGTTATATACCCGAACCTTATGAAAGGATTTACATTAAAAAAGAAAATAAAAAATTTAGACCTATCGCTTTATTATCACTAAAAGATAAAATAGTTCAAAATGCCGTTTATCTTTTTTATTCGCATAAATTTGAAAAAATGTTTGTTAACAGCAGTTATGCTTATCGCGAAGGAAAAGGGCACTTAAAAGCAATTAATAGAATTAAAGATTATATAGCACGTAAAATGTTATATTTTTGTTCTATTGATATAGATAATTTTTTTGACTCAATTGATAGGACTACACTTTTTCAAAAAACAAGGGTGCATTTTGATAACGAATATGTTCAGAAACTAATTGAAATGTGGGTTTTAACCGGAGTTGTTTATAACGAAAAATTTATTGAACAAAAAAAGGGGATAGCACAAGGAGGCGTTATATCTCCATTGCTTAGTAATTTATATCTGCACCAATTGGATTTAGAACTGAGTAATAATAATTTTGTTAATGTTAGATATGCCGATAATATTTTACTTATGGGAAAAACACGTGAAGAAATTGAAAAAGCTTTACAGTTTACCAAAAGTTTTTTAGACAATAATTTATCTTTAAAACTAAACGAACCTTACAAAATTTGCTCTTTGGATGAAGGGTTTACTTTTTGCGGTATAAATATTAAAAATAATCTATTTACAATTGATAAAAACAAATTTGATAAACTTATTGGTAACTTTAAAAATATTATTGAAAGATTTAATTTTAAAGAACTTATACCAAAAATAAATAATAGTTTAAGCGGGGTAGCTCGCTATTACGCTCCTTTTGATACAAAAGAACAAATAAGAACTATTGAAAGCACAATTTTTGGCGAGCTAAAAAACAAAATATCCAAAAATGCCGATAATTTAAAGATTTCCGAAGCTAAAGAACTTATTAGATGTATTAATTTTATAAACCAATATACGCCGGAAGAGTTAAACAAAACCATTGCCGAAATTATCGATTTTCCATACAAAAAAGATAAACC
>CALGLM010000412.1 GCA_937930275.1 uncultured Ignavibacteria bacterium | reverse complement strand
CTACATGCGCAGGTGTGTGGGAAAGTAGATAGCTGCCGGGCTTTTTTATTTTAAATTAACAGTGAATAGTGACTAGTGAATTGTTTATAGTGACGCGTAACAAGTGACGCGTGACGAGAAAAAGAGTTTTGGTTATTCTTGGTTTTAGTTTGTAGTTCTTGTATTAGTTTTTCTTCACCCCTTCCTTTTTTTACCCTAAATTTTACCTTTAGTTATTAAAGTTTTTGTCTTATTATAAACTATCTCTAAATTAATTCTTTAATGTTTAGATTTTTAATTATTGCTTGATTATTAGTTAAAATTGAAATATCATTAATTAAAGAATTAATACTAATCGGTTTTATCTTAAAATGTGTTATTTGTTTGATTTGTTGATATTCGGTATTTATAATTTTACAATTATATTTGTTTAAAATATGGTGTACAGTTTTTGTTAGATTATAACTGTAAACTATTTGATAATTAAAAAACAATTCTTTAGTAATTATTTCAATATTTTCTAATGTTTCTATTCCGTTTTGATAGTATGCTTTACCGAGTGGTCCAATTCCAAGTTTTGTCCCTCCAAAGTATCTAATACTAATTAACAATATATTAGTTAAATCAAAATGGTTTATTGCATTTAATAATCTAATACCGGCAGTACCTGTAGGCTCACCGTCATCACTATACTTAAAAATATTTGGGTATATTTTATATGCATAACAATGATGTGTTGCATCAAAATAGTCTTTTTTTAAAGTATTTAAAATATTTTCTGCTTCATCAATAGATAATACCGGTTTTGCTATTCCTAAAAATAATGAACCTTTTTCTTTATATTTACTCTCGTAAACATTTTTAATAGTTTTTATAAAAGTTATTTCTTCCATATCCAAAAAAATATTTATGTAAAAATAACTATTTAAAATAAATAAAGCGGCATATAAGCCGCTTTTTAAATTATTTATTTTGTTTAGAAAGCCGAAACGATTCCTATACTTAATAATCCGTATTCTTTTGTTATATTATATGTGTATTCGCTAATAAGTCTAATATTACGTTTTAATAAATATCCTAAATGCAAAGTACCGGATTTATAATTTAACTCCTTAAAATCAGATTCTATAAAATTAAACATTCCTACACCATACCATTTACTTTCATCCCCGTTTGGTGTATATATTATTTCGCCAAAAGCACCTTTAGTTTTTATCTTATCATTTGTAACTAAACTTGGTAATGGTTGTTTATCGGTTCTAAATGTATATTGTCCGTTTACTTCAATCTTATCTCCTAAATTAAAAGTTAAATCTGCGCCGAAATTATTAATTTCATTTAAGCATTGAAGTCCGTTATTATCTTCAAGCTTTTCTTTTCCGTAATAACCATAACCGCCTATTCTAATGTTTTCACCAATATCTTGCGAAACACGCAGCATAAAGTTTTTATATTTATCATTATCAAAGTTTTTATATTCGTTAGCTGCACCGATACCATTGCCGGTTAAAATTTCAAAAATAACATCCGTACCTGATTTAAAGCCATAAGTTAACATTATTCCTCTATCATAAGTTAACCCAGATCTACTAATTCCAGGTTGGGGCTTATAAGCAGCATAATCTTCTAAAGTCAGTCTAAGCTCACGCTTAAATAAAGGATCACTAACTTGAAATTGTCCTATATAAGCATCTAATTCGGTATCAAATAGATTATTAAACATAATAAATGCATCTTCAATTCCGGCAACCTCACCTCGTTCGCTAAAGAAGAAATAAAAATAGTATGAAATGTTATTAGCTATTGCACCACCGCTCATAAGTTTTAGTATATACGGGGTTTTAAAGTCGTTATTTTCACTTTTCCTATTTTGATATGTGCCAAATAATTCTAAGCGCAATGCTAAAGGAATATCCCGAATTAATGATAATTCGGAATCACCGGTCTCAACATAATAACGAGGAGCATCTTTATCAGCTAAAACAAACCCGTTACCGGCAAATTCATCGCCGTAGTCTTTAATTTTTGGAAACGGGGAATGACAGGTTTGGCAGCTCATGTTATATTTTCGTGCAAATGCGGGAATAGCATACGAATCAATAAAAGAAAATAGTGTTGCCATTAGTACAAAAAGCGTTGTAATTTTTTTCATTTTTACCTCTAATCAATTATGCTTACTTCGGTTGTATGTTCATTTACTTTTATAATTTCACTTTCGTCATCAGGTACTTTTAAAAATTGTGCAACCGGTGTCATTAGTTTTTGATAATTTAGAACTGCTTTTACGGTAAGCTTACCCAACGGAATAGTATCCGGTAGTTTGAAAGTAAAAGTTTCGGTTTTTGTTTCACGGGGACCAATTCTATAATCAACTCCCAGTGAAGCAGTGTTCCATTGTTGAATTGTAATTTTACCGTTTGGGTCGAAATATGGCATTCTAAAAATTCTATCCCCAAAAGGCACGCCGTCACGTTGTACGCCTTTAAAATCGGGGATATTTAACGGTATTCCCATATCAAAGTATCCGTTAATATCTGTAGAAATTGTATATTCTTCTCCTTCAAATCCTTTTTTATCAACGGGCAAATGATATATTTTACCTGACGCATCCGTAGCTTCTACATGAAGCCACACAATACGGTCTTCAACCGAACCGGTAGGAAATTTGTGACCCGTTTTTTGATTAAATAATGCAACGGTAAATTTAACTACGCTGCCGGGTTCAACTTCTTTAATATCCGGGTGAATTCTCAATTCAATAGTACCGCCGACTTTCCCATTATCGTGTGCGCCATGAAATAAATGTAAGCGTGCATCGTTATAGCTTGCTCCTAATGAAGCAGTTTTAAATGGAGCTTTAGGCATATGGCAGTCTTGACATTGAACTCCTTCTTTAGAATAAGGTCCTTCCTTCCACTCTAAATGAGTAGATTTTACCCATATGCCGTAAGGGCTTTTTTCGTTATGGCAAATACCGCAAAAATCGCCTGATTTATGCAAAGGGGATAATATTATTTCGTGAACAGGTGATTTAACGTCTCCGACACGTGAAGAATATTTATTTTTACCGGGTTCCATAATGTAATTAAAATTATGAGGTACTTCATCTTTAAAGCCGGTAATTGAGTGACAAACTTCACATTGTACTCCTTCGTTAGCACGTGAGTTTAAATGTGGTTTTGGAGGAGGAACATCTCCCACTACATAGGAAATAGGAGCATGACAGCCGTTGCAGCCTTCTTTTACTTCGGCTACTTTTGGGTCTTTTTCGGCATGAGGAATTGCTAAATTAAAATATTCAATTTCATCCCAATGATGAGTATATGATTGTGACATCATTGCTTGCTGCCACATTTGATAAAAATCAGTATGGCAGGAGCTGCCACAATATGCGGGAGTTTTAAAATCCTCATACTTTAATTGGGAAAAAATAATTTGAAAAGGTAAAATTACCGGAATTAATACTGTAAGTAGATATTTTGCCATTTAGTCCTCGCTAATAATATATTAAGAGATGATTATCTTATAATAAATTAAGCAATTTTATTGTATATGTCAAGAAGATTAAGTTTAAAAATTAAATTTATAAGTAAAAAAAATATGTTATTTTTTCTTGCATAAATTGTCACTATCTTTAGATAGTGGAAAAGAATAACCCAAAATTAGAGGAGATTGCAAGTCACTATTTGAAAATAGTGGTAAATGGATTACCTATGTCGCTACCTACGGGGCTTTTGTTCTTTGGTGTTTCCACAAGTTATAAAAATTCCGCTCCTACGGAGCTAAAAACAATGTTGAATGCTTAGTGTTAAATGTTGAATAAAGACCTCGCAATCCATGAATTCATTCATGGGAGAGAGGAAGTAAATCCAGCCCACGAATTGATTCGTGAGGAATATATACCCACCAAAACC
>CALGLM010000411.1 GCA_937930275.1 uncultured Ignavibacteria bacterium | reverse complement strand
GCAACGACCTTTTTTCAAAATCTTTTCGGTAACATTTTTTGTGATGTAATTCGTAAATTCTTCAAAATAAAAAAAGTAGTTGACTTTTATTAAAAACTTGCTATTTTGCCAATTGAATAAATTCATCGTTAGAAATGAATATTGAAAATACGATAGATAATTATATAAAATATATTTCGGGGGTAAGACGGGTTTCGGAAAACACCGAGATATCTTATTCAAATGATTTAAAGCAGTTTTTTTTATTTTGCGGGTTGAATAAAAAGTTTGAGCTTAAAGATTTAAATGAACGACTAATTCGTAATTTTATAATATATTTAAATTCGGAGAAAATTGCAGCAACATCAATTTCACGAAAATTAGCATCCTTACGCAGTTTTATTGACTATTGTTTAGAACAGAATCTAATAGTTGATAATCCATTAAAATATATCAAAAACCCAAAAAGCAAAAGAAAACTTCCCGAAACGGTTAATGTAAACTCAATTGACAAAATTTTTTCTATATTAGAAGAATCTATTGCAGACGAATACTCCCGTTTTCTGTATAAAGCTGTGATTGATTTAACGTACTCTTGTGCCTTGCGAGTAAGTGAAACCTGCGGAATAAAACTTAACGATATCGATATAAAAAATGGGACTGTTAGAGTTTTTGGAAAAGGTTCAAAATATAGAATAGTTCCTATAGGAAAACAGACAATTAATAATATATTGGCTTATGTAAAAATAAGGGATAATAAAAATGACGAAGAACAATTATTTTTAACAAAAAACGGAAACCCAATTTACGCTAAATATGTATATAGAGTAATAAACAAATATTTAAGCTTTGTAAGCGATATAGAGAAGAAAAGTCCGCACGTTTTACGACATGCAGCAGCAACACACATGTTAGACAGAGGAGCGGATTTAATGGCGGTAAAAGAAATGTTAGGACATGAAAATTTATCTACAACGCAAATCTATACACATGTTAGTATAGAGCGATTAAAAAACACATATAAAACAGCCCATCCAAAATCATAGGAGTTGTTATGAACATTCAAATCACATCCAGAAAATTTAGGGCTAAAGATTCCCTAAAAGATTTTATCAAAAATGAAGTTTCCTCTTTAGAAAAGTATAATGATGAAATACTGGAGGCAAACGTAATACTTAGCTTTACACACTTAAAAGAAAGTGAAAAAACTTCGGAAATTGTGATTAAAATTCCGGGTAAAACACTCTCTGTTTCGGAAACTACGGAAGAATTTGAAAAATCGGTTTCTCTTGCTACTGAAAAATTAGTCCGTCAGTTACGAAAAGTTAAGACAAAAAAAATGGCTAATATTCGTTAATTATGTTCAAACAATCACGAGTTATACGAAAAGATACAATAAGTGTAGAATATTTTTATAAAAATACAAAAGATAGATTTAAGATTACCTTATGTAACGATTCGGTTAACTTAAATAGAATAATTAAAGATCAAAATATTCACAGACCCGGATTAGCTTTAGCCGGGTTTGTGGATTTATTTACACATTCAAGAATTCAAATTTTCGGTAATACCGAAGTAAAGTACTTAAATAATTTGTCAATTGATGAAAGATTCAAAGCACTTGAAAATATATTTAAGTTTGATATTCCTTGCGTTATTATTACTAACAATAACAAATCGCCCGAAGGACTTTTAGAATGTGCTTCAAACTTTCATATTCCGGTATTCAGCTCTCCTTATTTAACAACTAAACTTGCATATTTAATAAGTGATTTCCTTGATGATCAGTTTTCACCTCAAGTTACTTTGCACGGTTCTTTTGTTGATGTTTACGGTGCCGGAATACTTTTTGTCGGAAAAAGCGGAATAGGTAAAAGTGAAGTAGCATTAGATCTTGTTGAAAGGGGACATAGACTTGTTGCTGATGATGTGATAGTTTTTACCAAAAAAGGGGAAGGAATACTAATAGGAAGCGGAACTGAATTGGTAGGACACTTTATGGAAATTAGAGGTGTCGGTTTAATAGATGTTAGAAGTATGTTTGGTGTAAGAGCTATTCGTTTTCAAAAAAGACTTGAAGTTGTTATTGAATTAGAACTATGGGATGAAAAAAACGAATATAACAGACTTGGTTTAGATAATCCTACAACAAATATCTTAGATGTTGATATTCCCTATATTAAACTACCGATTATTCCCGGCAAAAACATTACCGTTATATCGGAAGTTATTGCGCTAAACTATTTGTTAAAACATTACGGTTATGATGCTTCACAAATATTTAAAGATAGATTGAACGAAAAAATAAGAAAAAATACGGGAGAAGTAGATAGAACAATTAATTATTTTGAACACGATTTTGAATAAGATTTTCATTTCTGTTTTAACTTGCATAAAATAATAAATTTTAGTAATTTGCAACCGATTTTATATGAAAAATTTATTTTATTTCTCGAAACAAAAACTCAAGTTTATTGAGATCAGGAATTTCCATAAAAAGTTTATTTTTATGGTTTTTTTTGTCTCATTTATAATTAGCTTTTTCGTTTTTGGAGTTTATATTCTTATTAATGATGTAATAAATCCGGATAATAAGATAGAAAATCTAAGAGCAGAAAATAAAGAGTTAATTAAAAATTTAAATTATCTTCTATCACAGTACAAGCAGTTAGGAGAAAATTTAGATACATTAGTTAAAAATGATATCTCTTTAAAATTAAAAGCTAATTTACCGACAAATAATGATGAATTTATTGAGTTAGGAACCGGAGGACAACTTTTTGATGCCTTTTTAGCTAATGGACCTTCGGATATTAATAATTTGTTGGGAACTCTTAATAGTTATGTAGATAACTTAAAATCAAAAGTTATATATGCTAAAAATGAATATAAATTAATTGAAACTACTTTAACAAAAAACGAAAAATTATATAATTCAATACCGGCAATAAAGCCGACAACCGATGGTGAATATGCAAATGATTTTGGTATGCGAATGCACCCGGTGTTACACATAATGCGAATGCATACCGGTTTAGACATTTTAACTGATATAGGAACAAAAGTTTATGTAACGGGAGCAGGAACAGTTGAGTTTGTTGGAAATAAAGAAGGATACGGATTAACTATTATAGTTGATCATGGATTTGGATATAAAACGTTATACGCCCATTTACATAAAAGTGAAGTAAAAGAGAACCAAAAAGTTGAAAGAGGCGATTATATTGCACTATCCGGAAACTCTGGTACTTTAACAAGTGGTCCTCACTTACATTATGAAGTACTTTACAACGGTGTTGCCTTAAATCCGATGAACTTTTTTTATGATAATTTGACGGTTTTTGATTTAAAAGAGAAAAAACAATAAATAAAAAGCGGAGGTATTATGATTTGGACTGTAGAATTAGCTTCTTATTTAGATGATGCACCATGGCCTGCAACAAAAGAAGAATTAATAGATTATGCCGAAAGAATTGGTTCACCAATTGAAGTGATAGAAAATCTGCAGGAATTAGAAGATTCGGACGAATTTTACGAATCAATTGAAGATATTTGGCCCGATTATCCTACAGATGAAGATTTCTTCTTTTCGGATGACGATGAATTTAATGCCTAAACGGTATATCTATGATTCCTTTTTTAGATGAGATATACGGACAAAAAAAGGTAAAAGAATCTTTATATCTGATTTGTAAAACAGGCAAAATCCCTCAGGCACTTTTATTTATAGGAACTGAGGGAGTTGGTAAATTTTATACGGCTATTCAATTTTTAAAGCTTTTAAATAAAGAAGCCATAAGCGCAAATTCTAAAATTGAAAATCAAATAACACTATTAAACGAACCGTACGTACGTTTAATTTTTCCTATTCCTCGTGGTAAAAGCGAGTCAGATGATAATCCTTATGGCGGATTAACGGAACAGCAACTATCCGAAATAAAAAACCAGTTAAAACTAAAATCTGAAAATCCATATCATAAATTATCAGTATCCGGAGCCGAAAGTATTAAAATAAGTAGTATAAGAGATATAAACAGCTTTACTACGCTTAGTTACGAAAATATTAAATATAGACTTATTCTAATTTCTGATGCACATTTGATGGGAGAGGAAGCTCAAAATGCATTACTTAAGAACTTAGAAGAACCTCCCAAAGGGGTTATATATATATTAACGACTTCAGACGAAAACGGAATCCTTTCTACTATTAAATCTCGATGTTGGAAATTGAATTTTAGTGCACTTTCCGATAGTGACTTAACCAATATTTTAATTAGATATTTTAATTATCAGTTTGATCACATTCATTCCGTTAAATATTTTTGTCAAGGCTCTGTAACTAAAGCAATATATCTTTTAGATAACCAATTTACTATTTTATTAAATAAAACTTTAAATATTTTACGCTATTCGTTTGCAGGTTGGTATAATACTGCATTTATTGAATTTAAGGAAATTATTAAAAATTCTGATTATGAATTGATGAAAATTATTATTATTTTAATATATACATGGTTAAATAATTTGGAGATATTTAGAGCATACGGAAATAAAAATTGTTATGAACCATTTATTGAATCATTATCAAAATTTAATAATAGATATCCGAATGTTAACATAAATAAAACTCTTACCGATTTGGATCAATTAGCAAATAATTTAGAAAGAAACGTTAATATTACTATCGTTTCGGCAAGCATGGTAATGTTATTATCAAATATTACAAACAATTAAGGAATTTTAGTTTTGGAAAATATAAATAAATCACAAGAGTTTAAGCCTGATTTGTATGATTTGCAAGCTTATCATACATTCAAGGATGTAGTTGTTAATAATTTATGCGAAGACTGTCAAAAAGATTGTCCTAATATCGAAAATGCAGTCGATTATATTATTAATACTAAGCTTAAAGACATTAATATTATAGAGGTTGAATGTCAAGGGTTGCTTGGTAATCATTTTTGTGAAGGAACACAAGAACTTGCAAGTACATTGATAGAAGGAGACTTTGCACTTGTTGAATGTGAAGACACAATAGAAGTTACAAAAGTTGTTGAAGTTGGGAATATAGCAAAACTTAAAATGTTTAAATATACTACAGAGGGAGATAAGCTACCAAAAGTATTACGTAAGTTAACCGAACAAGATTGGGAACAAATTGAACTAAATAGAAAAGATGAAGCAAAAGCAAAACCGATTTTTAAAGATAGAATTGAAAAGTATCAACTGAATATGAAATTAGTTGACATTCATTATCAATTTGATAGAAAAAAATTATTCTTCTTCTATACTTCAGACGGAAGAGTTGACTTCAGAGAGCTTGCAAAAGACTTAGCTGCCGAATTTAAAACTCGAATTGAATTAAGGCAAATAGGTGTTAGAGATGAAGCAAAACGAGTAGGAGGATTAGGTTCTTGTGGAAGAGAATATTGCTGCTCTGTCTTTTTATATAATTTTAAAAAAATCACAACACAACTTGCCAATGACCAAAATTTATCTGCGAATATGTCTAAACTTAGCGGACCTTGCGGCAAACTAAAATGTTGTTTATCATTTGAAGGCGAATAAATTTTAATAGAGGAATTATGAAAAAGGTTGTTATAGTATCTGCAAAAAGAACGGCAATTGGTAGTTTTCAGGGTGTTTTATCAAGCTTGACAGCACCAAAGTTAGGAGCAGAAGCAATTAAAGCTGTTTTAGGCGATTCAAAAATTGACTTTAGTTTAGTCGATGAAGTTATTATGGGGAACGTTCTTTCTGCCGGACAAGGACAAGCACCGGCACGACAGGCAACTTTATTTGCTGGTTTACCAAATAAAACTGAGGCATTAACTATTAATAAGATGTGTGGTAGCGGGCTTAAAGCTGTTATGCTTGCCGCTCAAGCCATTCAATGCGGTGATGCCGACATAATTATTGCCGGAGGCATGGAAAGCATGTCAAACGCTCCGTATTTGCTTTCTGATGCAAGAAATGGTTATAGATTAGGTCACGGTAAATTAAATGATAGTGTAATATTAGACGGACTTTGGGATGTTTATAACGATATGCATATGGGAAACTGTGCAGAAATTTGTGCTAAAGATTACGAACTTTCACGTGAAATGCTTGATGAATTTGCCGTAAAATCTTATAACAAAGCAATAGAAGCTACAATAAGCGGAATATTTAAAGAAGAAATAGCTCCCGTTACAATTAAGTCTAAAAAAGGGGACTTTACTGTTGACGAAGATGAAGAACCCAAAAACGTAAAATTTGATAAAATACCGACTTTACGTCCGGCATTCGATAAAAACGGTGTTGTGACTGCAGCTAATTCATCAAAATTAAATGACGGTGCTGCTGCTTTATTGGTAATGTCAGAAGAAACAGCTTTAAGATTGGGATATACTCCTTTGGTTGAAATTGTCGCTCAAGCTTCTGCATCAAAAGCTCCGGTTGAATTTACTACCGCACCTGCCGATGCAATAGCCAAAGTTCTAAAAAAAGCAAATTTAACAAAAGATGATATCGATATTTACGAGATAAACGAAGCATTTGCTGTTGTTTCGCTGGCGGTTAATAAAATTCTACATTTAGATGAATCGAAGATTAATTTAAATGGCGGAGCAATTGCTTTAGGTCATCCTATAGGAGCAAGCGGTGCAAGAATATTAGTTACATTAATTTACGAGATGATTAGAAAAAATTTAAATTTGGGTTTAGCTTCATTATGTATTGGCGGCGGAGAAGCTTCTGCTTTAATAATTAAAAAATATAATAAATAGCTTAAATATGATAAAAATAGCTGTAATTGGCGCCGGAACTATGGGAAACGGAATTGCTCATGTCTTTGCGCAATTTCGTTTTAAGGTTCAATTAATTGACTTAAATATTTCTATTTTAGAGAATGCCTTATCTAATATCTCTAAAAATTTTGATAGACAGGTTAAAAAAGAAATACTTTCTGTCGAAGATAAAATGACGGCATTAAACAATATTACACTTAAATCAGATATAAACGCTATTGATTTTGATACAGATTTAGTTATTGAAGCTATAGTTGAAAAGAAAGACGCTAAGTTGCAGCTTTTCAATAAGTTAGAAAGTTTAGTTAATACAAACTGTATATTCGCATCTAATACTTCTGCAATATCAATCACCGAGCTACAGACAAATAATAGACCGGATAAATTTATTGGCTTACATTTTATGAATCCGGTTCCGGTTATGAAACTTGTGGAAATAATTAAAGGGTATTCCACATCAGAAGAAACATACAATAAAATTTATGATGTAGTGCTAAAGCTTAAAAAAGAGCCGGTTTTGGTTAATGATTATCCCGGTTTTATCTCAAACAGAGTGTTAATGCCCATGATTAATGAAGCCATTTTTGCTTTGTACGAAGGTGTTTCTTCTGCAAAAGATATTGATACTGTAATGAAGCTCGGAATGAATCATCCAATGGGACCATTAGAACTTGCTGATTTCATTGGACTTGATGTCTGTTTGGATATAATGAATGTGTTATTCAAGGGATTTGACGACTTTAAATATCGACCATGTCCATTATTAAAAAAGATGGTTGCGGCAAAAAAATTGGGTAAAAAAACGGGAGAAGGATTTTATAAATATTAAGGATTAATTTGTTAAATTTCAACTATAAAAATTTACCGAATATTCGTTTTAAGCTTGACAAGTTATTTTCCCAAATATCTTTTTCACAAGAATCGTATCTTTTAGTATTAGGAGGTATAACAGGTGTTTTAGCAGGAATCGGTGCAATTATATTTCATCACACAATTGAAATTATTAAACATCTTTTTTACGATTTTCCTGCAAAGATTATCGGTAAAAGTACTCTGATAAGCGATTTTTCACTTTTTTCAATAATATTATTAATATTTTTACCTGCAATCGGAGGGTTATTTGTAGGTCTTTTTGCTTATTTTTTTGAAAAAGGGGAAAAAGGGGAAGGTATTCCAAATGTAATTGATGCGGTTGCAACAAAAGCAGGCGTAATTAAAGGTACAATTGCCATAAAAAAAATAATAGGCACTGCTATAAGTATCGGAAGCGGAGGAGCAGGCGGAAAAGAAGGACCTATTGTTCAGATAGGAGCTTCAATCGGCTCTGCATTTGGTCAGATTTTGAAACTTTCAAGCGATAGATTAAAAGTTTTATTAGGATGCGGAGCAGCTGCGGGACTTGCTGCAGCATTTAATGCACCTTT
>CALGLM010000410.1 GCA_937930275.1 uncultured Ignavibacteria bacterium | reverse complement strand
ATCATCCGAAAACTTAAATTCAATATTTTCCGGTTCTTCGTCATCAATAAACTCGGGAAGTTGGCTTAAATCAATCGGTAATTGTACGGGTTCGTCAACCAACGGTTCAAGTTCAACAACTGCTTCATTTTCTTCATTTTCCAAATTATCGGGAACCTTAAACTCCGTTTCTTCGGAAATTAATGCTGTATTAATATCTTCTTCAATCTTCAAATTATCAAAATTAATATCAGGTTCGTCAAGCGCTATGTTAAATTCGTCAGTTATTAAAACATCGTTATCAGCACTAACGGTAATTTCGCTTTCTTCTTTATCAGTATCCTGTAAATTATCTATTGGCAAGGTTTCTTTTATTATAGCAGGAAATTGACAATAAGTTTTTAAATTTATTAGAATATTGGGGTCTTGCCATAGTAAAAAGTTAAGTTCTGCTTTAGTTACCGCTATAACATATGAATCCGTTGAAGCAATAGCCGTAGTTTTACGCACAATCGATTCATATAAATCGGTATGTCCGAAAAAATCGCCTTCGGTTAAAAATACCGAGTTTTTTACTACCGCATCTTCATTTTCAACAACTCTTACCGTACCGTTAATTATAAGGTACAGATAATCGGAACTATCTCCCTGCTTAAATACCAACTGCCCTTCTTTAAGGGTTAATAGTTTTCCTTTAACATCGCTAAAATTTAATTTATTAGTATCGATATTAAGTAATAACTTATTATTTTTAAATGCCGAGATAATTTTGTTTTCCATATTCTTATAGTGTGTTTTTTATGAGCGAAATAAATAAAGCAATTGAACATATAATTAATAATGATAACCAACTTTCAACAATAATAAAAAAGTTTGGTAAATGCAATATACAAAAACATAGAAATTATTTAAAAGCAATTATTAGATCAATTATTGGGCAGCAGCTATCCATGCATGCGGCAAATAAAATATCCGAACGTTTTTTTAATGCTTTCGGAGAGGATATTAACACAAACGAAGTTATTATTGCGGATAGAGACTTATTAAAAAAAATAGGGCTTTCGGATTCAAAAATAAAATATATAAAAGATTTATGTTTAAATATTGAAAACAAAAATGTATCTTTAAAAAACATTAATAAAAAATCGGACACCGAAATTATTGAAGAGCTTACAAAAGTTAAAGGAATTGGCATCTGGACGGTTCAAATGTTTTTAATTTTTACTTTAGGAAGGTTAAACGTGCTTGCCGATACCGATTTGGGAATAAGAAAGGGAATTATGCTAATTTACGGACTTAATGATTTACCTACGTTTGAACAAGTGCGACAAATTTCGGATAAAAATAATTGGAACCCCTATAACACTATTGCCTGTATATACATATGGAAATATTTAGACAACAAACCCGAAACTAAATAGAGCGAACAACATCTTATTTATGGAAGAAGAAAAATTAATTGAAGAAGCAAAAAACGGAGATAGATTAGCTTTATCTCAGTTAGTAAAAAAGTACGAACAAACGGTTTACAATTTTGCTTTTAAAGTCTGTCGCGATAAAGACAAAGCAGAAAACACCATGCAGGAAACATTTTTAAGCATGGTTAAATCTCTTAACCAATTTAGCGGAAAATCTAAGCTATCTACTTGGTTATATACCGTTGTTTCCAACCATTGCCTAATGCAGGCACGCAGCAATGCAAGGTTTAAATTTGCCTCGTTGGATGATGATGAAGCCCCTATTAGCGAAAGCGAAATTGTTGATTGGGATATTGCTCCGGATAAAATTACGGAAAACGAAGAACTTAAAAAACATTTGGATAACGCAATTCAAAACTTAAGTCCGGAGTATAGATTAGTATTTTTATTACGAGATATTGAAGATTTATCCACAGAAGAGACTGCTAAAATTACCGGGTTATCTATTCCCGCAGTTAAAAGCAGATTACACAGAGCACGCGCTTTTTTACGCAACGAATTAAACGAGTATATGAAACATGGAACAAACTAATAAAAACTGTAATGATGTAATTAATCATATTTGCGAAAATTTAGGTGAAGATAATGATTCGCCAAATTGTAAGGCATTAAAAGAACATTTAAACAATTGCCCTAACTGTCAAAGTTATTTAAAATCCGTTAAACTTACTATCGAACTTTATAAAAATTACAGCGTACGCGTTTCCGATGATATGCACAACAGATTATCGGATTTATTAGGATTAACAGACTGCAGGTAATTAATGGAAAATATTTTTTATTACAAAACAAATGTTTCGTGGAAATTTAAGCGAATTGGGGAATTGAACGAGGGGAGTATGACACCGATTACCGTTGCCACACCACCGGAGTTTCCCGGCGGCGTACCCAACACTTGGACCCCCGAGCACCTGTTTGTTGCTTCGGTTAATGTTTGCCTAATGACTACTTTTTTAGCTATTGCAGAAAATAGCAAATTAGAGTTTGTTGATTACTCATCCGATGCCGAAGGAAAGCTTGAAAAAGTTGACGGCGTTTATATGATTTCGGAAATAATTTTAAACCCGCGCATAAGCGTAAAATTAGAAAAAGATATTGAACGAGCCCAAAGAATAATTGAGAAGGCAGAATATCATTGCTTAATCTCAAATTCGGTTAAGACCAATATAGTGCTTAATCCTATTATATTTATTGCTTAAAATTATGGTTACAAGCATTGCTAAAGCCAATTATTTAAGAAAAATATAAAAAATATTACTTTTTTTTACTTTTTTTAAATTTACCTATTTACTTTTAAGTGCGGAATTTATTATATTAAAATTGCACAATTCATTAATTGAGAGGTGAGACTATGGCGTTTGTACAAATATCGTCAAAAGAGATAAGCGATATGATTCGCAAGTACAGTAAGGGTAAAAGTATTAAGTCCATTGCCGAAGAAAGCGGTCACGAC
>CALGLM010000409.1 GCA_937930275.1 uncultured Ignavibacteria bacterium | reverse complement strand
TAAATGAAAACAAAATTTACAATAGCGATCCGGATTTTATTTCCGGAGAATCGGAGGCATACGGGGGTGAATTTTTAGTGAAATATTCCGATATGCCTGTTTCTTTAACTCTTTCATATTCGCTCAGTTATGCATATAATATATCGGAAGGCAAAAGATTTTATCCTAAGTACGATAGCCGCCATAATTTAAATATAATATTAGATTATAACTTTGGAAACGATTGGGTAGCAAATGTGATTTGGTCATATAATACAGGTTTACCATTTACTAAATTAATCGGTTATTACGATAAGCTATATTTAAATGATTTTTATTCAAATTGGATTTTATATGGGCAGATAATACCTTACGCAATTTTAGGTGATAAAAATTTGGGAAGGCTGCCTGATTATCACAGAATGGATATTTCTCTTTCTAAAAAATTTACTTTAGGTTTTGCTAACGTTTATATTGATTTAAGCATAATAAACGTTTATAACCGTAAAAATATATTTTACTTTAAACGAGAAACAGGTGAGCGGGTAAATATGTTGCCGTTTTTGCCTTCTGCTACAATAAAGGTGGAAATATGAGAAAAATACTATTGTTTTTTATAATTGCTGCTTCAATTATTTTAGTTTCGTGCGAGGATAATTTAAATCCTACCGGTGATTATAGAGAGTCATATACGGTTAATTGTGTATTAAGATGTGATACTTCCGTTCAATTTGTAACAATTACAAAAGCTTATCAAATTGAAGGAACAAATCCTTTGGATTACAAGGATGACCCCTTTATTAAAGGTGCGGAAGTAAAAATATATTACGATGATAAGGTTGTGCTGTTTAATGATACAAGTATTGCAAGAACCGATACATCGAGATATAACGGACAATTAAATTATTATTATGCTAAAAACTTTAAACCGGAAGAAAATAAAGAATATGAAATAGATGTTTTGTTGCCTAACGGACGAAGATTAAGTTCAAAAACAAAAACACCGACAATTTTGGAATTCATTAAACAAACAAGCAGTTTGCTTATTACAAACGAACCGATTGAACAACTAAGTTATTACTGGAAAATAATGAGTAACGACGTTGTATATGTTCCTCGTTTAACTTTTTATTATTATAAAACTGTTGACGGAGTAAAAACCAAATTTAGAAAACAAATTCCGTTAAGATATGAAAAACAAGGGGGTAATACGGTTGCCGTTTATCCTAAACCTGATAAACATCCTTACGTTTTTTATGATATGGATATTGTAAGAAAGGCATTTGAAGAAATAAGCAACGGAGATCCGTATAAAGGAAACTATTCAATAGTTTCGAGTACATATTTTGAATTAATGGTTCTTGATGAGAACTTATCGGCTTATTATTCAACTTCTAACTCGGCATACGGCGAGTTTTCGGTGAAAATTGACGAAACAGATTTTTCTAACATTACAAACGGATTTGGTGTTTTTGGTTCATATATCCACCAAGAAATTAGAGTTTCTTTTTCCGAAGATTTTGTCAATTCTTTCGGATATGCATTAGTTTATAATTAAATTGATATATAAAGATGAAAAAATATATAATATTATTGGTTCTGTTAGTTACTTTTACAAAATGTGAAAAAGATGTATATATAACGCCTCCAGTTGAAGAACCGTCTAACGGATTTGCTTTTATCAGCTCCAATCCACAAGGTGCAACAATATTTTTAAATGGAAAAAATACGGGTAAAGTTACTCCTGATAGTCTAAAATTTATTGAATACGGTTCGGCAATTATTACCCTAAAAAAAGATGGATTTTATGACTCGATATTTACGTGTGTTTTTGAAAAAAACGTTAAGAATGTTATTGATGTTGATTTTACAAAAAATCCAAGGATGCTTGGTAGTATAAATTGTACTTCAAACCCGATAGGTGCGGAAATATTTTTAAATGATTCATCAATTGGTAAAATTACACCTTATAAAATTACGGGATTGGTGCCCGGTAGTTACAATTTGAAATTTAAAAAATACGGATATAGAGATAGCGAGAGTGTAACTAAAGTTAGCAGCGGTGAAACAGCACCGACATATTCTGTATTGCAGGATACGACAAAGTGGGTGGACTATAAAACGACAAATTCCGGAATAGCTTCAAACGAAACAACATCCTTAGAGATTGATAATAAAAATAATGTTTGGATAGGGACAGACGGAAAAGGGATTGTAGTTTATTCAGGGACAAGCTGGATTAATTTTAATAAAGATAATTCGATTCTCCCATCTAATACTCTTACAACTATTAGAAAGGATAATAGCGGTAATATTTTTATAGGCACAGATAAAGGATTAGTTAAATACTTAGAAGGAGTTTGGGCAGTTTATTTGACCGATAATAGCAGTTTACCGCATAATTATATTTCGGATATTGCAGTATATAACTCGGAAGTTTGGTTAGCAACAAAATCCGGATTGGCAAAATTTGAAAACGGCAGCTTTATTGTATATAACAGTAACAACAGTTTAATACCCGATAATTGGATAACTGCAGTCGGATTTAGAAATGACGGAAAGTTATATATTGGTACTTATTCAGGCGGTATTATAGAAAAGAACGGAGAAGATTTTAAGGTGTTATCAAAACAATCTTACAATTTCCCCGGTAATTCTATAACTGCAATAAATTGTGATAAAAGCGGGAATATGTGGTTTGGGCATTTGCCTACTTCTAATGAATCAGGC
>CALGLM010000408.1 GCA_937930275.1 uncultured Ignavibacteria bacterium | reverse complement strand
CTGCCCAATCATTTTCCCACTCAGTACCTAATCCGTAAGGATTATTAACGCTAAGACCGACAAACATGTCATCAGATAATTGATGGCTAACATAAATAGTAAAAGGAGTATAAACTTTACTTTTTAATTCATATTCGTTTGATAATGGTGTAGGACCTGTAAATTTTGTCATAGGTGCAATTAACGAAACACCGGCAGAAAATTGTGTCCCCTTTAATTGGGTCATTCCTGCAGGGTTAAAGAAAACAGCTGATACATCATTTGCTAAACCGGTATATGCATTTGCCATCCCCATAGCTCTTGCACCGTTTTCGTTTATTTGGAAACCGCTTGCAAATAGATTTGCTGCCAAAGATAATAACATAATTACCGAAAGTAATCTCTTTCGCATTTTATTCCTCCGATTAAATTAAAAAAAATAACTGCCAAATATCGTACAAAAATATGAATAAACCAAAGAAAAAATTCATTATTCAATTAAAAGAATTTTTTGGTCTTTTTCAACCGGGGTGTTTTCGCTTACAAAAATTTCTTTAATTGTTCCGCTTGCCGGACTTTTTAAATCGTTTTCCATTTTCATGGCTTCTAATACTAATAGCGATTCTCCTAATTCAACTTTTTCTCCGATTCCCTTTTTTAATTTTACAATTAAACCCGGCATCGGAGCTTTAAATATTAAATGATGTGTCAGTTTTTCTTTTTGAGCTAAATATTCGGTAGCTTTTTCCATTAACAAAGTTCTAACTATCGGTTCGTAATAATGACCGTCAATTAAGGTTGAATATTTTTCGGCATTTAATCTATTTGTTGTTATTGAATACACTTTATTATTTATATGTAATAAAAATAAATAATCGCTTACTTTAGAAAGTTCATATTTTATTAACTCTTCACCAATTTTTATAGTATCTGAATTAATTATTGATAAATTTACTTTTTCCCCGTCTATTGTTACAACATAATCATTCATTTTCCGAAATTCTCCATTTATTGTTAGGAGTGCACTCTATTTGTTTTGGTTTTAAGGAGTTTTCATTATCTTTTAATATAGCCGAAATTATTGCTGCTACATCACTATATTTAAAGTTATCAAATTCTTTCCATTTTGTAGGAATATTGGGTAAAAATTCCTCCTCAATAAAGTTAATTGTAAAATTACCGTCAATAAAAGTCGAATTTCTTAAAATCCATTTTAAGGCGTGTATGTTAGTGATAACGCCGGCAATTTGATATTCACCTAAAGCTCTATGCAGTCTTTCAATAGCTTCTTCTCTTGTTCGTCCCCAACCTATTACTTTTGCCAACATTGGGTCATAGAAACGAGATACTTCGGTTAGTAAATCTATTCCTCTATCTACTCTAATACCTATACCGCTTGGTAATTTATGATGAATAATTTTGCCTATTGAAGGAGCAAAATTAGAATCAACGTCTTCAGCATATACCCTTGCTTCAATCGCATGACCTAAAATTTTTAATTCATCCTGTTTAAATGAAAGCTCTAATCCTGAAGCTACTCTAATTTGTTCTTTTACAAGGTCAATTCCGGTTATTATTTCGGTAATCGGATGTTCAACCTGTAAACGTGTATTCATTTCTAAAAAATAGAAATTTTTATTTTTGTCCATCAAAAACTCAATAGTTCCGGCATTATAATAGCCACATGCTTTTGCTGCTAAAATAGCGGCGGATGTCAGTTTTTCTCTGGTTTTTTCATCAACAAAAGATGACGGAGCTTCCTCAACTATTTTTTGATGTCGCCTTTGTACCGAGCAGTCTCTTTCAAATAGATGAGCATAATTTCCAAATTTATCTGCAATAATTTGAACCTCAATGTGTTTCGGGTTCTCAATAAATTTTTCAATATAAACCGAAGGGTTACCAAATGCCTTAAGCGCCTCGCTTGAAGCAAGTCTAAATGCTTCGTTAAAATAATCAGCGGAATCAACTTTTCTCATTCCTTTTCCTCCCCCACCTGCAGAAGCTTTAAGCATTACAGGGTATCCGATTTTATTTGCCACTTCTTTAGCCTCGTCTAAATCGGTAATTGGTTCGGTTGTTCCGGGTACTATCGGAACTCCGCTTAAGGACATAAGTTGGCGCGCTGCCGTTTTAGAACCCATCATCTTTACAGATGATGACGAAGGTCCTATAAAAACAATTCCCGATTTTTCTACTTCCGAAATAAATTCGGCATTTTCGGAAAGAAATCCGTAGCCCGGATGAATAGCATCAACTTTAACTTTTTTTGCAATTTCTAAAATTTTATTGTAATTAAGATATGATTTAGAGGCTTCGCTTTCGCCGATATAATAAGCTTGATCGGCTTGTCGTACATGTAGTGAGTGTTTATCGGCATCTGTATAAATTGCAACAGAAGTAATGTTCAGTTCGCGGCATGCTTTTATTATTCTTACTGCAATTTCGCCACGATTTGCGATTAATATTTTTTTTAACATAGCAACCTATTTAAGTTCTACAATAGTAATCCCTTCACCTCCGCTTTCTATTGATGCAAAATAAAACTTACTTACACTTTCATGTTCTTTTAATATATCCCAAACCACTTTTTTAAGTGCTCCTGTTCCTTTTCCGTGCAAAATTTCAACTCTATCCAATCCTGAAGTATAACTTTTATCTAAAAACTTTATCACTTTATTACTAATCTCTCCGGCTCTTTCCCCTCGTATATCTAATTTATAATTTGCATAATTTGCAGTAATTTTAATGTTATTTTTTAAATCCGTTTTATATGCACTTTTTGATGAAAGATCTATATCTTTAATCTTTACTTTCATTTTTATAGTACCGACTAATACTATAAGATTCGTTTCATCTAAAAAAGATTCAATTATACCGATTGAATCGGTGTTTTTTATTTTAACATAATCACCGATTTCGAAATTTAGTTCAATTTCTTTCTTTTCTTCTTTATTAATTTTGTAATTTTGTTTTAATTTCTCAATTTCTTGTTTTTCTTTTTTAATTACTAAACTATCTGCAGAAGATTCTTTAATATTTTTTATGGTTTTTTCAATTTGGCTGTTAGCGCTTTTTAATATAAAATTAGCTTCAGTTTTTGCATTGTTAATAATTTCTTTTTTTTCTTTATCTAACTTAGTTACTTTTTGTTGATAAAGTTCAGTTAATCCTTTTAATTTTGAATTCTCGATTTCTGCGGATTTCAATTTCTGGTTTAAAAGTCGCGTTTTTTCTTCCAATTCTACTAAAAATTTTTCAATATTAGTTTTATCGGTATCAATAAAGCCTTTTGCTTCAATTAAAAACTCTTTAGTAAAGCCAATTCTTTCGGCAACTTCAAATGCATACGAAGAACCCGGTATTCCTTGTCGAAATCTGTAAGTAGGAGCTAAATTTTGGATATCGTATTCCATACTTGCATTTTGGAATCCAATTGTTTCGTTAGCCATAATTTTAAGTTTTCCCAAGTGGGTAGTAGCTAAGGTTTTTGTTCCCCTGTTTTTTAAGATATTTAGTACTGTGGCTGCTATTGCTCCGCCCTCTTCAGGGTCTGTACCTGTTCCTATTTCATCTAATAGTACAAAAGTATTTCCGGTTGCATAATCAAGTATCTGTTTGTAGTTTGAAAGATGAGAACTGAAAGTACTTAAACTACTTTCAATTGATTGTTCGTCCCCTATATCTATCATTATATTATCAAAAAGATGAATATTCGAATCGGGATGAATCGGAATATGAAAGCCGCTATAAATTAATAATAAATTTAAACCTAAAGTTTTTAATACGACTGTTTTACCTCCGGCATTCGGTCCCGTTATAAGTGTCACAATATTATCTTTAATTGAAAAACTTAAAGGTATCGTTTTATCAAAACCAAATTTTTTAAGTAAAATCGGATGCCTGGCATTTATAAATTCAAAAGGTCTTTTACTATCTATTGTAGGAAAACTGCCGTTTATTTCTAAAGAATATTTTGCTTTAGCAAAAATTAAATCTAACTTTGCGACAATATATAACACGTTTTTTAGCTCGTATGAAACGGCTGAAAGTTTTTTTGTTATTACTGTTAAAATTCTGTCAATTTCACGTTTTTCAGCAAAAGAAAGAGAGAGTATCTCGTTATTTAAGTCTAATGTTTCTGTCGGTTCAATATATACGGTTTGTCCGGTTGCTGATTCAGAATGGATAAATCCTTTTACATGTCTTTTATGCTCTGCTTTAACAGGCAAAACTACTCTTCCTTCATTTAAAGTTACATAATCTCCCTGAACGTAAGCACTTTCTTTAAGCTGTTTTAAAATTTTTGTTATAACCTTTTGAAGAGTAAAGTTTTTTTCTCTAATTTCGTTTCTTATATCGCGTAATCGACTGCTTGCATTATCATTTATATCGCCGGTTTCGGTAAAAATACTGCGTATTTCATTTTCAAGTTGCTTATTAACGTATAATTTGTTTTCAAACTCGGATTTTATTGTTTCACAATTCTCTTTATTTTTTAAAAATGTTATAAGATTTCTTGAAATTTCGAGAAGTTTTAGAATATTGTAAATTTGTTCGACTAATAATCTACTTCCCTCAATTTCGGTTTTTGCAATTATTTCGTCTAAAAGCGGCAAATGATTAATAGGCGGTATATCGTTTTTTATTAA
>CALGLM010000407.1 GCA_937930275.1 uncultured Ignavibacteria bacterium | reverse complement strand
CAATGTGAGCATCTCTTAAAGCAGATTCAAATGAAGCCAAATATTCTTTATGAACTCCGACTCCCTTAGTAAAAAATATTTTTTGTGGAACGTACAATTTAATACCTCCTAAAAGTTAGTTAAAAATTAATTTTATAAAGTTTCTCTTTCCCACCTTCAGGATATCACCCGATTTTATTTGAACTACAAATTTAACATCCGAAATTTTTTCACCGTTTAATGAAACTCCGCCTTGTGTTACCAATCTACGTGCTTCACCTTTTGAAGGAGCAGTTTTAGTTAATACCATTAGCTCTAAAATTTCAATTTGTTGTTGAGTTTCATCTACAACAAATTCCGGAATTTCATCCGGCAACCCTTTTTTAACAAAAATTTCATCAAATTCTCTTTCAGCGTTTATTGCTTCGTTTTCATCATGATACATTGCAACAAGTTTTCTTGCAAGCTTTCTTTTAATATCACGAGGATTTACAGAACTATTTTCCAGCGATGCCTTAATTTCATTTAATTGTTCGTTAGAAACATCAGTTGTTAATTCAAAATATGTATAAATAAGGGAATCGGGAATAGAGAGAGTTTTGCCGTAAATATCTTTAGCCGTATCAGTAATGCCTATGTAATTATTATAGGACTTACTCATTTTTTCAACACCGTCCGTTCCTACTAATAATGGGAATGTAATAATAACCTGAGGCTCTTGTCCGTATTCCCTCTGTAAATCCCTACCGACAAGTAAATTAAATTTTTGATCTGTTCCTCCAAGCTCTACATCACTTTTTATAACAACAGAATCCATTGCTTGAGCAAGCGGGTATAAAAACTCGTGAACACTAATAGGAATGCCCGCTTTAAATCTTTTTGTAAAATCATCTCTTTCAAGCATTCTGGCAACTGTATATTTTGATGCAAGCTTTATAACATCGTCAAATTTCATAGTTCCTAACCAGGAAGAATTAAAGACGACTTCTGTTTCGTTTTTATCCAAAATTTTTACGGCTTGCTCCATATAAGATTGTGCGTTTGCTTTTGTTTCTTCAATAGTAAGAGGAGGTCTTGTAGCGTTTCTACCACTTGGGTCACCTATCATGCCTGTAAAATCACCTATAATTAAAATTGCATGGTGTCCTATTTCTTGAAACTGCGCTAACTTTCTTAATACAACCGAGTGACCTAAGTGCAAATCAGGTCTTGTTGGGTCACAACCAAATTTTATCTTTAACGGCGTATTTGTTTTAATAGATTTTTCAATTTTTTTTGCCAGTTCCTCTTCCGGTATAATTTCGGAAGTCCCTCTTTTAATAATATCCATCTGTTCATTCACATTAGGAAGTATCAACTTTCTTTCCAAATCAATCCCTATACTTATTTTTATTTCTGTTTATGTCTAATTCAGCTTGTTTTTTTGCAAGAGTTTCTCTTTTGTCAAATTCTTTTTTGCCTTTTGCAACGGCTATTTCCACTTTTACCTTACCGTTTTTAAAATATAGTTTAAGAGCAATTAATGTATATCCTTTTTCCTTTTGGTATCTAATAAGTTTTCTAATTTCTGCTTTATGCAAAAGTAATCTTCTTTTCCGTAACGGTTCGTGATTATTAATATTTCCGTTTTTATAAGTACCTATGTGGGCATTTATTAACCAAACTTCTCCGTCTTTAATTTGAGCATAACTATCAGTTAAATTTGCATTTTTTTCACGCAGCGATTTCACTTCGGTACCTACAAGCTCTATACCGGCTTCATAAGTAACAATTATACTAAAGTCATGCCATGCTTTTTTATTTTGGATGATATCTTTGTAAATCGGTTTATCGTTCATTTCTAATAAAATAAATTTTAAACATATAATAAAGTAATTTATTACAATAAATCAAAACTTAAAATTATTTTATTAATCTTTTTTATTTTATTCCTTAATAATTTCATAATTAAGTAATTATTTTTTATTTTTACATATTTACAATAATTATATGTTATTAAAAACAAAAAAAAGGAATATTATGCAAAAAAAAGGAATATATACACTTTTATTTCTTTTAATGACTTTACTAATTAACGGATGTCAAAAAGAAGATTTGACCGAAGATGTTACGATTGCTGGTTATGATAAAATAAAATGGGATATGAAAATTGAGGATTTAAAAGAAACTTTGAATAAAAATTACTCTGCCAATTTATACGAGTTTTACAATATTGATAAAAATGATACAGTTTTTTATAGTTTTAATTCAGGAAAATTTAAAAATCTAAATGTTTATAAATGGGAAGCTGAATACTATAAAAACCAATTAATTGCCTTAAAAATTATATTTGAAGAAGAAAACAAATTGGAAGGAGTTTTTAATTCAATTTTTAATAAGACTTTTAATAACAAAAAACATAAGCTGCCATTTATAAAAGTGTTAAACTCGGCTGAAACAAAAAAGCCTATAACTAAATTGACTTTTAATTACCAAAATAAAATGTTAACGCTTTTAATTGAAAAAATGAATTAATATTAAATTAAGGATAAATTATGCTACCGATTCAAAAAAGATTAACAAATTCGTTCTATGCATTATTAAGTTTACCGGCAACTGCTATGGGGTTTGCTCTATCAATTCAAATTGCAGTGCTTAGCTGGATTCTTGATACAAAATACCATCTGGATATTCATGAAATCGGATTTGTTTGGGCTGCAGGTCCATTAGCCGGTATTTTTGGTCAAGTAATTGTCGGGTTTATAAGTGATAAAGTATGGTTAGGCGGAGGAAGAAGGCGTCCTTTTATTATTGTAGGGGGCATATTAGCGGCTTTAATGATTTTAGCATTGCCGAACATTCAAGAAATTAGTAATTTTTTAGGGCTAAGTTCAATTTTAATTGTTGCGTTAATTGTTGCCTTAACATTAGATTTAGCAATAAACATAAGCTTTAACCCTACACGAACACTTATTGCAGATGTTACTCCTGAAGGTCCTTCAAGAACTAAAGGTTATACATGGATGCAAACAATATCCGGATTTTTTGGAGTTATGGCTTATTTAATGGGTGTTGTGTTAGGTAATTATTCGTTAATTTATATCGGGGCATTTATAGTTTTGATATTTTCAATTTTCCCACTCTTCTTTATTCAAGAACCACGAGTATTGGGTGCAAATACCGAAGATGAGAATATTGTTCCCGAACCGAAAAAAACGAATCTTCCGCAGCTATTAAAAATTTACGGTGCACATGCATTTTCTTGGATTGGCGTACAAACTATGTTTGTTTTTATATTTGCATTCATTAAAGTTAAATTTAACTATACCAAAGAAAATGCAAATGAAATAGGACAAGTTATCAGTATATCTTTTGCTATTCTAAATACGGTTGGGTTCATTTTACCTTCTTTGGTTTTAGAACCTTTAACCGAAAAATTTGGAAGAATAAAAACCCATTTTTCCACTTTGTTAATTATGTCTATTGCATATTTAGCAATAGCATTTTTTGTTAATAATGCAATAATGCTTTATATCTGTATGGCATTTGCCGGTATTGGTTGGGCTGCTATTGTAAGTTTACCTTTTGCAATTATGAGTGAAAATGTGTCAAGCGAAAAAATGGGATTATATATGGGTATTTTTAACTTGTCAGTTGTGATTCCACAGCTATTTGTTAGTTTGGTTATTGGTCATTATATCGAAGAAGTACCCGATAAATCACTAATATTTATAATTAGCGGTGTATCATTATTAATTTCATTTATCTTATGGCAGTTTGTAAAAGATAACAATAAAAAGGAAGCATAATGAAAATAATAGTTATTGCTATTTTAATGCTTTTTCCTTTGTTTGTAGATGCTCAGACAAAAGGCGAAAATGAATTCAAAGTGCAATCATTTTCTTTAAGCGATAAATTGGACGAGAATAGTATAATCGATCCTGAATTTGGAAAATACACTGCGTACGACTTTGATATAAATACAAGCGATCATTTTATTATTAAGGTTAAATCTAATGAATTTACTCCGTATTTATTAATTAGCTCGCCAAAAGGTAAAAACATTTTTGCCTACCCTAAAAATAATAAAAACGAAGCAATACTTGACACTGTTGCTACCGAAACAGGGAAGTGGAGTTTGTATGTCATTTGCGATACGTTAGAGTCCGGTGCTTTTAATTTAAGCATTAACTTTTGTGACAAAAGATCGTATGCTTTTCCAAGTTCCGCTAATATATCTGTTTTGTTAAAATATTTAATAGCACATGCGGAACCACATTTTGGATTTATAATACCAAGGTGTACAATTAGCGAAAACAATATTTTAATTTCTCCCATAAAATTTCCGCAAGCTTTAAGCTCAATTATTGATATTGAGAAAGAAGCTTATATAATGACATTTTATGAAGGGAAGGATGAAAATTTAGCTGATAAGACATATCAAAGCATAAAAAAATCTCTAAAAGATAATTTGCCTGATTCTTTTATTAATAAAGAGTTTACAAAATCTGAGATTTATACCAAATTTACTAAATTTAGCTCATTAAACCAACCGTCTGTTTACTTAAGATTTTACAAATCTACTTCGATGGGAACTAAAATTACCATTGAAATAGAACCTAAATAATTCTTATACATAAGAAAGAATTTTTCATAATATGGAAAATTCTTTCTTAATTAAATAAGATATAGCGGTAATTTATTATAAAAACATTGGCATATAATTTGACTATTCTATTCAGAACAGTTTAAGGAACATTATATGCATAAAGACATTTTTAAAGATTATACTGCTAAAGACAAAAGCAGTCTTATTCCATTATTACAAGATGTACAACAAATTTATGGTTACTTACCCGAACCTGCTTTAAAAGATATTGCCGAATTTTTAGGAATGGCATTAAGCGGTGTTTACGGAGTTGCTACTTTTTATAATCAGTTTAGACTTACACCATTAGGAAAGAATGTTATACGCGTTTGCAGAGGTACTGCATGTCACGTAAAAGGCTCAGAAAACTTATTAATAGCTTTAGAAAATGAATTAGGTGTTAAAAGCGGCGGCACAACACGAGATAAGTTGTTTACTTTAGAAACCGTTGCATGTATTGGTGCTTGTAGTATTGCTCCCGTAATTAATATTAATGAAGAATATTATGGTAGAGTATCAATAAAAGAAATTAATAAGATTCTTTCTAAATACCGTAAAGAAGCTAAAGTGTCATCAATTGAATCAGAAAAGGTAGGTGCATAATGAAATCATTTTTAGATGTATGCTGCGGTGACCCAAAACATACCCCGGAAAATCCATGTGAACACTTTGTGGCTTGTTGCACAGAAGGACCATTATGTCACCATGATGCAAAAATTGCAGAAGAAATTAAAGAATTAAATTTACGATTAACGTACAAAGTTCATGAAAAGCCGGTTATTTTTATTGGTATGGGAACTTGCGGACTTGCTTCGGGAGCCGATAAAGTTTATAATACAATAAAAACAGAATTAGAAAAATTGAACTTGGAAGCTGAAATTGTCTCTACCGGCTGTATCGGTTTTTGTGCAAAAGAACCGATTGTAGATATTAAATTGCCTAACGGAGAAAGATTATCTTATGCAGAAGTTACTCCGGCAGATGTACCTGAATTATTGAAAAAAAGCATAATTGATAAAACTATTTATGAAAAAAAATACTTGGGTTCACATGATTTAAATAGTAAAGAAAATAAGAAATTGAACGATGTAAATTTCTTTAAAAATCAGTATAGAATTGTGCTAAAAAACTGCGGTATTATTAATCCTACATCTATTGACGAATACATAGCAGCTGACGGTTTTAAAGCTTTAGATAAAGCTTTACGTCAAATGA
>CALGLM010000406.1 GCA_937930275.1 uncultured Ignavibacteria bacterium | reverse complement strand
TATTCTGAATTATTTTTTTCGATTCAAATTCTTGTTTGGTTTGTAAGTAGCTAAGTTCGTTTTTTTGATGATTAAGTTTTGCCTCTCGTTGTTTTGCTTCGGCCTCAAATTTCATTTGCTCTAAATTTAATTTTGATAGTTCAAAACTTAACTCTGCGCTTTTTAATTGTGATTCCATTTGTGCATCTGAAGAAGCATGATTTGCCAGCAGTTTGTCTTTTTCGGAAAGTGCCATTTCTAATTTGGATTGCTCCTCTTGCACCTTTGCCAATGATTCGGTCGGGTCAAATTTTACAAGTACTTCGCCGGCAGCTACATACTTTCCTTCCGGAATTAGGTAAACAATTTTTAATGTTCCTCGCACTCTTGGGGCAGTAATTGTAATGCTATTTTTAGCAATAAGCTCGCCGCTTTCGGATAAGGAGATTAAAAAGTTACTTTTGTGAACTTTGTAGGTCGGTATTTCTTCTTCGTTATTTTTTCCGCTAAATAGTAACCATAATATAAAAATAAATAAAACAGCGGTAATACTTAATACACTTATTTTATTGCGTTTTGATAACTTATTGAAGTTTTTTTTAATTTTGATGTCCATTATTTCACTATAATTTAGAATTTTACAAAATATTAATATAAGAAAATTATTCTCTTAATAAAATGTATAAGTTTTTGGTGAAATCAATTTTTTGTATAAATTTACAAACAAAATTCAATTAATTAGGAGTTGAATATGAAAGTATTAATAATTTTTAATAGAGAACCGTACGATAATACCGATGTAACTTGGAACGGTTTACGTCTTGCCGAAACTCTAAGAAAATCAGGCAACCAAGTTAGACTCTTTCTTATGAATGATTCTGTTGACATGGCTCGCGATATCTGCAAGCCCCCCGAAAACTACGACCAAGATTTATCTAAAATGCTTAAAGACTTAATTTCAAAAGGAGTTAGCGTAAAAGTGTGCGGTACTTGTATGGCAAGATGCGGAATTTATAAAAATCACCCTTATTTTGAAGGTGCAGAAAAATCTACTATGGCTGCGTTAGCCGAGTGGGTTACGGATAGCGACAGAGTTTTAACTTTTTAATATAATTTAATTATCTGTTTAACAATTTTATTTGATTCTTTATATGTTGCGTTTAATATCTATTTTAGGCTGATATTAAA
>CALGLM010000405.1 GCA_937930275.1 uncultured Ignavibacteria bacterium | reverse complement strand
CCGTTAACTGAAATTGAAACTCTTGTAATTTTTCCGTAACAGCTATTAAGTACTTTATTTTGAATGCTTCTTGGATCGATTACTTTTCTATCTCCGTTTGGCATCCATGCAGAACCTTCTACCATAAAATCCGATGATTCTTCAAACCTAAAATAATTTGATATAAAAAAAGAAGCATTTCCCATTTCAGAAGGGTAAGATTCACCGATTTCGTCATTCCCTTCTTCTTTTGAAATTATACCTATAGTGAAATGTCCTAAATAATCAATATCATCAATCATTTTACCGTCAACTATCATGTCAAATTCTATGGTAAAATTTTCGGGCAGTGTTTTATTAATATTTGGCACATATGCTGTTTCATTCGTCATTTTTAACCATTTTCCCGCAAAATTGTTTGTTGTTACAATTTCACCGCTTCCGTTTGTCCCCCAATTTCCCGGAAATTCTCCGACATTATCAAGCGAAAAATCATCATAAAAGATTATTTTACTTCCAGGTACAAAAGTATAGTCGGAGTATGTCTTTAACTCCTGACTCCAAATACAAGCCGAACTTAGCATAAAAAACATAACAAATTTAATAACCAATCTCATTTTATAACTCCATTGTTAATTAATCGGGTTATTAAAGTTATTCCTTTTATGTTAAAAAGTTTGTGATCTAAATCACATTTCTACACTTTTGCGGTTATATTGCAAAAAAAAGCCGCCAAAATCTTTTAATATTCTAACAAAAATCGGAATTTTTTTTGCACTCAATAAAATCCGTAAAAGTTCGATAATAATAAATGGAAATAGATATTTTTTATAAAGTTTTTGAAAAAATAATATGTTTCATTAATCAAAAAAAAGTAGTATTTTTGTTAGTTAAATATTTTTAAAATAAGTTTTTAGCAGAAAGTGGAAGCAAAAAAAGAAAGATTGATATTTATAGACCTTATGAGAGCATTTGCGGTATTGCAAATGGTGCAAGGTCATACAATTAACTCGTTATTAAGTCCCGAATACAGAACTGTAGAATCAGGCTTTTATTATATTTGGCACACAATTAGAGGTTTTACTGCCCCAATTTTTATGTTTACATCGGGATTAGCATTTACTTATTTATTGCGTTCGGTTAATATACCTTTTAATCAAAATCCTCGCGTTGTAAAAGGATTAAAAAGAGTCGGATTATTATTGTTCCTCGGTTATATTTTACGATTTCCTTTAAGTCAAGTTTTTGATTTATCCGGTATATCGTATGCACAATGGTTAACTTTTTATACTGTAGATGCGTTGCATATAATAGGGATAGGATTATTTTTCGTAATCGGATTAAGTTACATTAGTGAAAAGTTTAAGATAAGTGACAACATTACATATACTATTGCCGCATTATTCTTTTTCTTACTCGCTCCTTCTGTTTTAACTTCTAATGCTTTTGATACACTCCCTCCAATTATACGCGGATTTTTTACAGATAGATACGGTTCGTTATTCCCGTTATTTCCTTGGGCAGGATACGTAATGGCAGGAGCAATTTTAGGAAGTTTTATAGCTAATAACAAAGAATTTGTTAAAACAAGAGTTTTCAGTTATAACTTAGTGTTTTACGGATCTTTATTTGTGTCGTTATCTGCAATAATTAGCCAGTTAAGCATTCATGGATTAATTGAAGATAAATATTGGGTTGAAATTATTAAATTAGTACTTTTACGTACCGGTGTGGTTATTGCGCTTTATGGCTTTGCTACCATTGTTGAAAAGAAAATGAGTCATTGTCCCAAAATTGTAAGGATGTTGGGCGGAAACACTCTATTTATATATGTAGCACATTTAATGGTACTATACGGATTTGTATTCTTCCCAGGATTTGATAGTATTGCAGGAAGTCAATTAAACTCAACTGCTGCATTAAGTTCGGCTGTAGCAATGATTTTATTAATGATTGGTATGGTTAAAGCCAACTCAAAACTTAAATACGTTTTTAAACGTTAGGCAAAATTGGGTTTATGAGAAAATCAGAAGCTACAAACCCTTTACCTAAAGAAGAAGAAATAAAGCTGGATAATGCTTTAAGACCTCATAAATTTGAAGAATTTCAAGGTCAGCAAAAAATAATTGAAAACTTTAAAGTATTTATTGGGGCTGCAAAAAAAAGAGGTGAAGGTTTAGATCATGTACTACTTACGGGACCTCCCGGTTTGTGTAAAACCACTTTAGCAAATATTAGTGCTTCCGAAATGGAAACGTCCATTAAAATTACAAGCGGACCTGTATTGGAAAAACCGGGTGATTTAGCCGGTTTATTAACCAATATGGAAGAAAATTCAGTTCTATTTATTGACGAAATACATCGTCTATCTCCTCTTGTTGAAGAATACCTATATTCGGCAATGGAAGACTTTAAAATTGATATTATGATTGATACCGGTCCAAATGCAAGAAGTGTTCAAATTAAACTTCCGCATTTTACTTTAACCGGTGCTACAACACGTGCTGGGTTATTAACCGCACCTTTACGCGATAGATTTGGAATAAAAGTAAGATTAGACTATTATACAGCCGAAATTTTACAAAAAATTGTTCAAAGATCGGCAAATATACTGGGTATTAGAATTAATGATGACGCAGCTTACGAAATTGCAAAACGTTCACGCGGAACGCCAAGAATTGCTAATAGACTACTTAAACGTACCCGTGATTTTGCAGATTACGAAAATAAATCTTCTGTTGATTTAGCTATCGCAAAAAAAGCTTTATTGGCTTTGGATGTTGATGAATTTGGTTTGGATGAAATGGATAAAGATATTATTTTAACCATAATTGAAAAATTTAACGGCGGTCCGGTTGGGTTAAACAATCTTAGCGTTTCGGTAAATGAAGACCCCGGAACTATTGAAGAAGTGTATGAACCTTTTTTGATTCAACAAGGATTTATTATGCGTACACCACGAGGTCGTGAAGCTACCGATTTGGCTTATAAACATTTCGGCAAAAGTCGTAAAGGAAAAGAGAGAAACGAAGTAATAGACCCGATTTTTTAAAGAGGTATATATTGATAAAATTAAACTCGATTAATATCGGTAACAATTATCCGTTTGTATTGTTAGCCGGTCCGTGTGTTGTTGAAAATAGAGAAATTACTTTTTATACTGCGGAAAAAATAAAAGAAATTACAGCCAAATTAAACATCCCGTTCGTATTTAAATCCAGCTATAAAAAAGCTAACAGAACTAATTTAAATTCTTTTAGCGGACTTGGTGATGACGAAGCTTTAAAAATTTTAGATGATATTAAAAATCAACTGAACGTTCCTATAGTCACCGATGTTCATTCGGTAGAAGAAATACAAAAAGCAAAAGAGGTTGCCGATATATTACAAATACCTGCTTTTTTATGCCGTCAAACCGAATTATTAATAGCTGCGGGAGAAACAGGAAAGATTGTAAACGTTAAAAAAGGACAATTTTTAGCTCCTGAAGAAATGAAGCATGCTGCAGAAAAAATTGAATCGACCGGCAACAAAAAAATAATGTTGACTGAAAGAGGCACTACATTCGGATATCATAATTTGGTTGTTGATATGCGCTCGTTAGTTATAATGCACAATTTAGGTTATCCGGTAGTTATGGATGCCACACATGCAGTACAAATGCCGGGTAGCGGAAATGTAACGGGCGGAAATCCCACATTTATTCCTTATTTAGCTAAAGCAGCTGCAGCAGTAGGTATTGACGCCCTATTTTTGGAAGTGCACCCTAATCCCGAAAAAGCATTAAGTGATGCCGCAAGCCAATTAAATTTAGATTTTTTGGAAAATGTGCTTGTCAGCGTTAAAAAGATTGACGAAATTACGAAACAAAATTTATAGAAAAAATAAAATGAAATTAAGTGATAAAGAACTTGTTGAAATTGGTAAAAATGTTATAAAAATTGAAGGCGATTCGATTAATGAATTAATCGGACGTGTAGATAAATCGTTTGCAAAGGCAGTAAAATTAATCTATAAAGCTAAAGGACGAGTAGTTTTTACGGGTATGGGAAAAAGCGGCTTAATTGCCCGCAAAATTGTTGCGACAATGAATAGTACAGGAACTGCGGCTATATATCTTCATCCTACCGATGCTACACACGGCGATTTGGGAATGGTTAGGAAAGATGATATTGTAATTTTAATTTCCAAAAGCGGATATACAGAAGAGCTTTTTAACTTAGTTCCTATGTTTAAAAGGATAAACGTTCCTTTAATAATGATGACTGGAAACGTTGATAGTAAAATTGCCAAAGAGTGCGATATTGTGCTTGATTGCGGAGTTAAAGAAGAAGCATGTCCGTATGATTTAGCTCCTACTGCTTCAACAACTGCAGCTTTAGTAATGGGAGACGCTCTTGCAATTGTACTGTTAGAGATGAGGGGCTTTACTGCAGAAGATTTTGCATTATTGCACCCAGCCGGTTCTCTCGGGAAACGTTTATCGTTAAGAATTTCCGAAATAATGTACACCGGAAGCGATGTTCCTATTGTTAATGAAGAAACATCCTTAAAAGATACTATTATAGAAATTACAAGTAAAAGATTGGGTACGACTGCAGTAGTTGATAAAAACGACAAATTAATCGGTATTATTACAGACGGTGATTTAAGACGTTTACTTGAAAAAACTACTACAATTGAAAACCTTAAAGCAAAAGACATAATGTCTAAAAATCCAAAGACAATCAGCAGCGAGTTTCTCGCGTCATTTGCTTTACAACAAATGGAAAAATTTAGCATTACTTCTTTAATTGTTATTGACGAAAACAAATTTCCCATAGGCATTATTCATTTGCATGATTTAGTTAGATTGGGATTACAAGCGCGATGAGATATAAACTTTTAATTGGTTTATCTCTATTATTATTTTTTTCATGCACCGAAGAAAAATTAAAGCCGCCGGTTGAAAACACAAATGCCAAAGATATCCCAATTCAAGAAAGTTTCAATTCAAAAATTTATTTTTCGGAAGACGGCAAGCTAAAAGCCATATTATATGCCGATCATTTAAGGATGTATGAAAATCCCAAACAAACATTAATTGACGGTGTCAAAATTGAGTTCTTCGATAAAAACGAAATAAAAACAACTACATTAACAAGTAAATACGGCAAAGTTGACGATATAACTAAAAATATGATTGCTTATAAAAATGTTGTTGCGGTTAATGATAGCGGAGTAACTTTAACAACGGAAGAGTTAATGTGGCGTAATAGCGATAGAAAAATATCAAGCGATAAATTTGTAAAATTAATCTCTGATACCGAAAATATTCAAGGATACGGATTTGAATCCGACCAATCATTAAAAAATTATACTATTTATAATATTACTTATTCAACCGTTATTTCAGGAAACAAGAATGAATAAATATCTTTTTATTATACTTCTTTCTTTCGGAATAATTTCGGCTCAAAACAAAAATTTACCTGTAGTTGTGGTCGGTGATAGCCTTGTCGGCAAAAATATTGACGGCGTAAAAATGCGTGAAGTAATAGGTAATGTTATAATTACTCAAGGCGATGTTAAAATAACTTGTAAACATGCAATTCAAAATATAGATAAAAACGAAGCCGAATTGATAGGCGATGTAGTTGTAACACAAGATACGGTAACTATTAAAACTCCGCGCGGATTTTATGATGGAAACAATAGAATAGCTTATTCTAATAACGGATTGGTTCTTAACGATACTCATATTACCTTAACCGCAGTGAACGGATATTATTATTTTAACGAAAAACGAGCATACTTTTACACGGACGTAAATTTATTTGATAAAATTAATAATATGGTAAGTATAAAATTAAATTATTACCATAATACTAACCATGCGGTTGCAGTAGGAAGCGTTGAAATTAAAGATACTGCTAATACGATTTATGCCGACAGCTTAATTCACTACAGAAAATCAAGAATATCATACGCATTTAATCACATAATTTTAACAAATAAAAATAATACTGCGTTTATTTTTGGTAATTATTTAGAAAATTATGCCGATAGCGGCTACACTAAAGTAACCGGTTCTCCGTTTTTAATGCAAATTGATACATCAAAAAACGGCAACTTAGACACCTTATTTTTAGTTTCAAAACTGTTGGAAAGTATAGAAGATAGTAACGAAACAACATATATTGCAACAGATTCGGTAAATATTTACAGAAGCGGACTTGTATCCGTAAACGATATTAGCTATTTTTATAAAAACCAAAATAAACTTTTTACTTATAGAATTAATGCCGATAAACCCCAACCTATTATGTGGTACGATGAAAATCAGGCAACCGGAGATAGTATCACCGTTTATCTTAAAGAAAACAGATTAGATTTTGCGGAAATTAATAATGATGCATTTTTACTTTCAAAAGTAGAAAATTATGATTTTAGATATAATCAAATATCCGGAGATAAAATTCGCCTCTTCTTTAATGATACAACCTTAACTAATACAATAATAAACGGTAAAGTGTTAAGCATCTACTATACGTTTGAAGATTCGACAGCTAAAGGTTTAATCAAATCATCGGCAAATAATGCAAAAATATATTTTAAGGATAAAAAAGTTCAAGATGTAAGACTTTATGAACAGGCAATTAGTGAATATCATCCCGAAAAATTGATAAAAGGGAAAGAAAAAGATTTTACTTTACCGACATTTAAAATTATGGCTGATAAGCCACAAAAAGATTTTTTTTATAAAAGATTACGCAATAATTAGATAATTTAACATGGAATTATATACTTTAAAAAGTGAAAATTTAGTAAAAGTTTACAAAAAAAGAGCAGTCGTAAATAAAGTTTCCGTTTCGGTTAAACAAGGAGAGGTTGTTGGTTTGCTTGGACCAAACGGCGCAGGTAAAACGACTACATTTTATATGACTGTAGGCATGATTTCTCCGGATAGCGGAAAAGTATTTTTAAATGATAAAGAAATAACAAAAGAGCCGATGTATAAAAGAGCAAAAAACGGTATAGGTGATTTGCCGCAAGAGGCGTCTGTTTTTAGAAGACTTAGCGTTGAAGACAACATTTTGGCTGTTTTACAATTAATGAAATACAATGCCGATGAAAGAAAAAGTGAACTTGAGAGATTACTTGAGGAATTAAGTATTTCACATATTCGTAAAAATTTGGGATATCAGTTAAGCGGCGGCGAAAGAAGACGAACCGAAATTGCACGTGCTTTAGCTTCAAAACCTAAGTTTATTTTACTTGATGAGCCATTTGCAGGAGTTGACCCTATTGCGGTTGAAGATATAATGAAAATTGTATATAATCTAAAACATAAAGGAATAGGAATTTTAATTACTGACCATAATGTTCATGAAACTTTAAGTATTGTTGATAGAGCTTACATATTAATTAACGGACAGATTTTTAAAGAAGGAACTGCAGAGGTTTTAGCCGATGACAGTGAAGTTAGAAAGTTGTACTTGGGCGAAAACTTTAAGTTGGATAGATACGTCTAAATTAAAAATAACTAAAAATTACGATGAAAAAGAATTATAGAATTCTATTGTATGCTTTAACAACAATCTTTATATCTATTGTTATTATTGCCTCTCTTAATAAAAAAGTTAATCCTTACGCTCAAGTTTCTTATAATATTTCTGTAGATAGCATAAAAACTTTAACATTAGAAATATTAAAAGACCAAAATATTACGGTAAATAAAAATAATATTTCGGTCGGTTTAGCTGCAAATAAAAACATGATTGGCTTTACTCAAAAAAAACACGGGATAACTAAATCAGCCGAAAAGTTTAAAGATGAAGTACCAGGATATTATTGGAACGTTTCAATTGACAAAGACAATGAAAAATCAGCAATGTTTTCAGGCAATAAGGAGCAAATTGTTAAGGCAATTTTAGGGCAAATTAATATCTCTTTTACACTTAACGGTAACCTCATCGGATATGAAATAAATATTGACGATTCTGCAAAAACTAATACATTAACTTATAACGAAGCATTCACAAAAGTAAAAGTCTTTTTAGAAAAACACACCAAATTTAATCTTTCCGAATTAGACACAATTAAACACGATAAAAAACAAAAAGAAAAATCTATTTCAATATCATTATCTCCAAAAGGAATTGATAGTAACCTAAGTGTTAAAGAAGATAATTTAAAAAGAGGCAACTACGTTTTTGAAGGTAAATCATTTAATTCCGGATTGAATGATACTATTAAAGTAAAAGTTAGTTTAATAGGAAATTATATTACTAATTTTTCACTACACTCGGATAAAGTTGATAAAATTGAATCGGATAAAGTTGAAGTAGCATTTGAAATTGCATCAATTGCTGTTTATTTTATTGTACTTATTGCAATGATAATTGCAGCATTTAAACGTTACCGAGCTTATGAAATAGGTTTTAGAACAGCCATAATTATAGGAAGCTTAGGCGGATTGGCGGTAATATTTAATTTTGTTTTTGTTAGAATGCCCTTAGGATGGGAAATACTGTTACCTATTGTATTTGGGTTTTTATTCAGTTTTGGGGGTTATATAATTATAACTGCCGTTGCAGAATCATATACACGTGAAATTTGGAACGAAAAACTTATTTCATTAGACCTTATTACAAACGGATATTTTTTTCATAACAAAATAGGGAAAGCTATATTACGAGGCGTTAGTTTTGGGCTTGCCGTTGTTGCCGTTTATTTTACTCTACTTTATGCATTTAGTTTTTATACAAATTTTTCGTTAATTGTTTTAAAAGAAGAAGTATTTATAATAGATCAAATTTTATCCGTATTTTATCCTTTTGTAAAGGCAGTTAACAATATTCTTTTTCCTATTATAATTATCTTTTTGGCAATTGGTACATTTTTACGAAGTAGAACTAAAAACAGTAATATATTTATTTTAACAACTGCGCTTATTTGGGCAATAGTTGCACATGATACAACAAGCCCGATATTTCTTGGAATAATAATACAGTTTATTATCGGTATAATAATCTCTACATTGATGTGGAAGTACGATTTTTTCACAATTTTAATAACACTATTTACCGCATATTCAAGTATAATAATATCATGGTTTGCTTTAGTACCCGAAACAGAATTTATTTTACAAATTATACTTTGCAGTTTAGTAATTTTATTAGGCATTATTGCTCTCTTTTCTAAATACCGACTTGACGATTTAAATAAAATTACTCCAAAATTTCAAAAACATATATCAGAAAGACAAAGGTTACAAGGTGAATTATCTGTTGCAAGAGATGTTCAAATGTCCTTTTTACCTCAAAAAAGCCCGTTATTTGAACGATTGGAAATTGCTGCTCGTTGTCTTCCTGCATACGAAGTCGGAGGAGATTATTACGATTTTATAAAATTTTCAGATAAAAAAATCGGCATAGCAATAGGTGATGTTTCTGGAAAAGGAACAAAAGCAGCGTTTTACATGACGCTTACAAAAGGATTTCTTAAAGCAACTTCCAGATTTAATACTTCCCCTTCTCAGTTATTAACCGATATGAATTCCATGTTTTATGAAAACGTTGAGCGAGGCAATTTTATTAGCATGATATTTACGTTAATAGATACAGAAAATAACAGCTTAACTTTTTCACGTGCCGGACATAATCCGCTAATATACAAAAGACCAAATTTAGATTGTGAAATATTAAAACCTACGGGTATTGCTCTTGGTTTGGAAAAAGGAGATGTATTTTCAAAAACAATTACCGAGCAGCAAGTAAATATAGGTTTAGGTGATTTTATAATCATGTTTACTGACGGAGTAACTGAAGCCGAAAACAGTAAGGGTGAAGAATACGGCATGGATAAATTAGTTGATATTATAAACAGCAACAAGTTTAATAATGCTAACGAACTTTTAGAAACGGTTTATAAAGACGTACATAAATTTACGGGAAAAACCGCACAACATGATGATATGACAATGATTGTTATTAGAGTTATATAAACAAAAAAAGCCGATAAATCGGCTTTTTTATTATATTCAATACGATTAAATTACAATTTCAAATCGCTTAAAGGCACAGCAGTATTTCGCATGCTATGTACTTTATTTGCAACCGGAATTACAACATCTTTTTTAACTGCTTTTTCAAACTCTTCTCTAAAGCGTTGAATGAAGAATTTTACGGGCCAAGCAGCTGCATCACCTAACGCACAAACTGTATTTCCTTCAATATTATTTGCTACATTAATCAATAAATCCAAATCAGACGAAGTTCCGTTGCCTTCACCAATTCTTTTCAAAGTTTTTAACATCCAGCCAGTACCTTCTCTGCAAGGCGTGCATTGCCCGCAACTTTCGTGATAATAAAACTTTGCGATTCTTATTAAAACTTTAACCAAATCAGTATCTTCGTCCATAACCATAACACCGCCCGTACCTATTGCAGAGCCAACTACTTTTAACGAATCAGCGTCCATTCTAACACCTTCTAAGCTATCCCCTCTTAACGGAGGCATACTGCTGCCGCCCGGTATTACGCATTTAATTTTTTTATTTCCCGGTACTCCTCCGGCATAATCATAAATTAATTCAGTTAATAAAATACCGCTCGGTAATTCATAAACTCCGGGTTTATTTACATGGCCGCTAATACCAAAAAGTAATGTACCGGGATGTTTTTGAGCACCGATTGACGAGAACCATTCCCAACCTTTTTCAATTATTTTTGGTACGTTAGTTATAGTTTCTACATTATTAATGGTAGTAGGCATACCCCATAAACCTTTTTGCGCAGGAAACGGAGGTTTTACTCTCGGATAACCTCTATAGCCTTCAATTGAATTCATCAATGATGACTCTTCGCCGCAAATATATGCGCCGGCTCCTTTATGAATGTATATGTCACAGAAAAACTCGGTGCCAAATTTTTCTTTCATTTTTTCGCCGACATAACCGTTTTCATAAGCATCGGCTAAGGCTATATGCATTAAATTTATCCACTTGTGGTACTCGCCGCGAATATATAAATAAGCTTTATTAGCACCTATTGCATAACAAGCAATTAAAATACCTTCAATTAACTGATGAGGATTATCCTCAAAAATTTGTCTATCTTTAAATGAACCGGGTTCGCTTTCGTCACCGTTAATGGCAAGATATTTTATCTTAGCAGTTTTTGGCATAAATGACCATTTTAGCCCCGTAGAAAATGCTGCACCGCCGCGTCCGCGTAAACCGGATTTTTTAACAGTATCTATAACATCGTCGGGAGTCATTAAAAACGCCTTTTTAGCAGCATTATAACCGCCGTTAGCAACATAAACATCTAATTTATGATAATTCGGAATATTTGGTAATACTATTCTTTCCATTATTTGCATGCATCCAAAATTTCTAAAACTTTTTCTTTAGTTAAGTTTTCATAAAACCGGTCATTTATAGCAATCATAGGGGCATAACCGCATGCTCCCATACATTCTACTTCTTCAAGCGAAAACTTTCCGTCTTCCGATACTTGCATATTTTCTAAACCAAGTTTCTCTTTTACTGCATCCCATATTTCGTAAGCACCGCGTAACATGCACGAAACATTTGTGCAAACTTGAACATGGTTTCTACCCATCGGTTTTGTAAAATACATAGTATAAAAAGTTACTACGCTTAATACTTGAACTTTATCAACACATAGAACAGAAGCAATTTCTTCCATAACTTCGTCAGAAATATACCCGTTTTGATCTTGTGCAATATAAATAGTATCCATAACTGCAGCTAAACTTGTAGGATACTTTGCTTTTGCTTTCTCTATTTTTACTAAATTTTCTTCGCTAAACTTAAAAGACATTTATAAAAACCTCTTTAATATTATTTATCAGCTTCGCCCATTACCGGGTCTAAACTTCCAATTATTGCTACAACATCCGATACCATATGACCTTTACAAAGCAACGGTAAAACTTGCAAATTACAGAATGAAGGAGAACGAATTTTTAACTTCCAAGGGTGCCCCTTTCCGTTACTAACCAAATAAAAACCTAATTCTCCTTTAGGATTTTCTGCCGAAAAATATACATCTCCCACCGGAGGATTTACACCATGATTTATAATCATAAAATCATGTATAAGTTCTTCCATTCTTGAGTAAATTTCCCCTTTTCTCGGTAATACTTTTTTGGGGTCATTTGCCATGATATCACCGGCAGGCATTTTATCTAATATCTGATTAACTATTTTAACACTTTCTTTTACTTCATCGCCTCGTATGTAATAACGTGATAAACAATCACCTTCGGTATAAGTAGGAACATTAAAATCCATTTCATTATACTGCAAATAAGGTTTTGCTCTTCGTATATCATACTCAACACCGCTTGCTCGTAAACTTGGACCGGTAACACCGTAAGCAATAGCAGTTTCTTTAGGTAGGACCCCAATTCCTTCCAACCGTTCAATAAAAATTCTATTACCGTGCAATAGCTTTGCCATTTCTTGTAAAGCAGGGTCAAATCCTTTTAAAAACTCTCTAATCATAGCTATAGCTGTATCATCAACATCACTTGCTACGCCGCCTATTCTTGTAAAGCTTGTGGTAAAGCGTGCTCCCGCTACTCTATCAAAAATATTTTGAATATATTCACGTTCTCTAAATGTCCATTCAACCATAGTAACCGCACCTAAATCAAGTGCAAAAGTACCTATTGCAACCAAGTGTCCGGCAATTCTGCTTAATTCGGCTACAAGCATTCTTATATATTGTGCTCTCTTAGGTATTTCAACACCAAGAAGTTTTTCAACTGCAAGCGCATAAGCAACATTATTACACATAGTGCTTGTATAATCAAGTCTATCGGTATGAGGTATAAACTCGATAAAAGACATATTTTCTGCCATCTTTTCGTAGCCACGGTGCAAATAACCCAATTCAGGCATTGCTCCTATCACTTTTTCACCGTCTAACCGTAGCAGTACACGTAGCACGCCGTGTGTAGCGGGATGCTGCGGACCCATGTTTAATATCAATTCGTTTTCTAACGCATCGTCAAATTCAAAATCTTTGGTAGATTCTAAAAGTGCATTTAATAATCTTTCGTCATTTATATTATTAGTCAATTTTTCCATTTTAAACTCCTTTATCCGGTAAAGGAATTGAACCCGGAATACCTAAAACAGGAAATTCTTTTCTAAGCGGGTGATATTCAAATTCTTCAGGCATATACATTCTTCTTAAATCAGGATGCCCTATAAATTTTATTCCGTACATGTCATAGGTTTCTCTTTCGTACCAGCCGGCACTACTCCAAATACTTGTAACACTATCAATTTCCGGATAATCACCGTCAAGGTTAACTTTAATTCTTACGTATTCTTTTAATTTAAATGAATAAATATTATGAACAACTGTAAATCTATTTTTTCTTTTAGCCCAATCAATAGCCGTAACATCTCTACAAGCTATAAATTCAAGAGCTTCGTTATTGTGCAAATAACGTGCTACCTTAAGCAGTCCTTCTTTTTTAACAAAAACTGATATATCATTTCTGAATTCTTCAATGCTTTCAACAAAACCTTTAATGGTTTCATCAAGCGAAAAATTGGATTCTAAGATTTCTTTTAAACTCATATAATTATTTCAATTTTAGGTCTTGAAAATCACGCGCTTTAGTTTTATTAATTTTTTCTTGAATTGTAATAAGTGCGTTTAACAGGTTTTCCGGTCTCGGAGGACATCCGGCAGTATATACGTCAACAGGTAAAAACTGGTCAATACCTTGTACTACGGAATACGAACGATACATTCCCCCCGTACTTGTACAAACACCCATTGCAATTACCCATTTTGGATCCGGCATTTGGTCATAAATTCTTCTAACAACTTTTGCCATTTTATAAGTAACAGTTCCTGCAACTATTAATAAATCACACTGACGCGGAGTAAATCTCATTACTTCGCTACCGAATCGCGAAATATCATACTTAGGATCGGCAGATGCAATCATTTCTATTGCACAGCAGGATATACCTAAAGGCATTGGCCATACAGAACTTTTTCGTGCCCAAGCTACTACTGCATCTATTGTTGTTGCTATATAACCGTCAGTCTGAATTTTTGCTTCTAATCCCATTTTAAACCTCCCTTTTTATAGACATATAAAAATCCGATTTCTAAAACAATGAGAAATAAAAACATTGGAATAAAAGCGAACATGCCGTGTTCTTTAAACAATTCACGAAATTGAACACCCCAAGGATAAACGTAAATTACTTCAATATCAAATATTATAAATAACATTGCCACTAAATAATATTTTATAGAAATTCTCTCTCTTGTTGTTCCTATTGGGTCTTTGCCGCTTTCATATGGCATGGTTTTAATTTTGTTTGGTCTATATGGTCCAAAAATTTTGGAAGAAAACACTGTAGATGCGGCAAATAAAACAGCTATTACTAATACCAAAAAAATCGGGATATACTCAATTAACATAAATTTTCCAAATTTTTTAACCTTTAAAGTTATCTAAAATAATACTGAAAGTCAATTTATAATATAAAATTCTAACAAAATTGGATTGATAAAAATTCCTAAAATTTGAATAAATAATCATATTATTTACCATATTTTAATAAAAACATTGCACAATTTTAATTATCTCGTTATTTTTGTTAAAAATATTTAAATTACTTTGAAAAAAATAGTTTCCTTATTATTAATACTTCTTATTTTTATTAATTCCGGCGGTTTTGTAATTGTTTTTTATCAACTTAAAAAAGCAATTAACGGCGATATTTTAAATATGATAAAAAGTAATAAGCACAACGTAAAAGACTTATTAACAGTAAGAGTATTACGCAGAAGTTTATATAAAAACAACGAAAGTTTAATATGGAAGAATAAAAACGAGTTTCAATTTAACGGTAAGTTATACGATATTATTAGTATAAAATATGACAAGAAAAACAGCAAATTTTGTTTAATAAAAGCATTAAACGACAAAAAGGAAGAGAAACTATTTAAATTTTTATATTCAAGCATTATTAATTCAGATAACTCGAAAGCAAAAAATTCTCGATTCATTTCATCAATAAACAATTTAATTACACAAGGTTTACCTGTTAATTATAAACCGATAAACTTTATATTAAAAGTTCACTATAAGGTTGAAACTGAAAGAGCAAATATATTAGATAACTTTTTATCCCCTGTTGCTCCCCCTCCCAAGTTTGTTTAGTTTTTAGTATTCATTAAACACTTTTGGTTTATTATACCAAAACGGAAATATTTTAATTCTATAACAAACTACGGAAATATTATGAAAAAGTTTTTTTTAGTTTTTGCAACTCTTTTGTGTTTATTTAATTATTTAGACATTTATGCCGAAAATAACGACACTTTAAGTTATAATTTACAAGATGTAATTGTTACCGCAAATAGATTACCTATTTTACTAAAAAACAATCCGGGCTCGGTTTCTTTAATTACGTTGGAAACTTTATCAAAAATGCCTAAAAGTATAGGGATTGAAGAAGCGTTACGTTTAACTCCCGGTGTGCGAATAGATAATCAACATGACGGCGAAAGAGTTCATTTATCCATTAGAGGACAAGGAATTTTAACAGAACGCGGTTTAAGAGGTATAGGAGTACTGCTTGACGGAATTCAAATTAATGATCCTTCCGGTTTTGCCCCTGATTTATACGATGTTGATTGGGGTACCGTTGAAAATATTCAAGTCTTAAGGGGCCCTTCTGCCGGTTTATATGGTAGCGGTAGTGCTGCCGGAATTATAGCAATAAACACTTCAAACGGTTATTCAAAACCGATAGGCGGAGAGCTAAGCCAAATTATTGGTTCAAACGGGTTTTATAAATCATTAGTTCAGCTCGGCGGCTCATTTAGTACTTTTGATTATAAAGTAAATTACTCACGTACAGACGGAGACGGTTATAGAGATCATCAAGCTTTTTGGAGTAATAAATTTTACGAAAAAGTTAATTTTTATCCGACAAATAACGTAAAAATCACCCAGATTTTTGCACATACCGATTATTTCCAACAAAATCCTGAAGGTTTAAATTTAGGTCAGTTTGATAACTTAAGACAGGCTAATCCGGATGCAAATCCTTTTAACGAATATCAAAAAACAAATAGAACTACCTTCGGACTTATCGGCTCGTACATTCTAAACGATATGAATGACTTTAACATAACTTCATATTATAGAACTTGGAAATATAAAGAAACAAGTAATAAAGCAGCCGAATACAGAACCATTACCAACCCCGGTTTAAGCTTACAATACAATTTGCACTTAAATACATCTAAAGTAAAAAACACTGTTAGTATAGGTACAGACTTTAAATGGCAGACAATAGATATGTACAAACTTCAAAGCTTAAGTAATTTAAGCAGAGTTGAAAGTACTGATGAAACAAATTTAGAAAATAATGTGTTACTGGCAAATCAAATAATTGAACAACAAAGCAACGGCTATTTTGGATTATATACAATGGAATATGATAAGTTAACCGTAATTGCAAACTTACGATACGATTTTTTATCAAACGATTTGACCAATAAAATGTTTTCATCGGATAGTTCAAAAACATCAAAAGATTTTTCCAAAACTTCGTTTAGGTTAGGTGCAAGCTATAATTTAATAAAAGAAGTAACTTTATTCGCTAATTTTAGTCAAGGATTTATGCCTCCTTCAACAGAAGAATTGGCAAACAACCCTGTAGGATATTCCGGTTTTAATACATATTTAAGCCCGGCAACTTCAGATTGTTTTGAATTTGGAGCACGCGGATTTGTATCTGATAAACTTTATTATGAAGTAACCGTCTTTACAATGAAAACAAAAAATGACTTTTTCAGATTCAAACAATCCGGAAGAGGTAATCAAGAAGTATTTTATGGAAATGCCGGTGATAGCAAAAGATACGGAATTGAGAGTTACATTTCCTACAAAGTGCTAAATAATTTAGCTATTCAAGCAGCTTATACTTACTCTAACTTCAAATATCAAACAACTGATATTGACCCTGTTTACACAGATCCAAATTACGTGTTAACTAATCCCCCTGCAGACGGACAATGGTTACCAAACTCGCCCGAACATCAATTATCTTGTGAAATAGTATATTCCCCAATCTCGTGTATTTCGGTAAACTTAGGTTTGGAATATCAATCCAAGTGGGCAATTTATACGGATTCCAAAGCTTATAACAATGAACTTGATCCTTTGATCTACCAAAACTGGCAAGACGGTTTTACTTTATTAAATGCCGGAGTAAGATATAATTGGAATTTATTAGGGTTTACCGGTGAATTAAGTTTAAGTGCTCGTAATATTACAAATAAAGAATACATGGCTTTTACTGAACCGGATCCTGACGGAAACTCTTATCAACCCGGTCCAAAAGCTGAATACTTCGGAAATATTAAAATTAAATTCTAAGTGGGAATATAATTTAGAATAAAATAATATTTTCCTCTCTTAAACAGGGGGAGTTTTAGATTTCGGAAAAATAGAAATTGAAAAACTACCCCTGTTCTAATAAAAAATTTAATTTTATGTTTACATTGCCCAAAAATTCAGATTCAATAAAAATAAATTTTAATAAAATTACCTACTTAACCAAACTTGGGGATTTTGATAATTTCTATCGTTCCAAATTTCAAAATGCAGTATATTCCCTTCTAAACTTTCGTTAACCGTTCCCAAAACCGTACCACGTTTAACTTTAACTCCTTCTCCAATAGCTAAATCACCCACATGTCCGTAAACAGTTCGATAATTATTGCTATGTGTAATAATAATAACACTACCAAATCCGGGTATCCAATCAACTGCCGAAACAATTCCTTCGGCAACAGAAACTACAGAAGCATCGCTTGCCGTTTTTATGTCAATACCGTAATTTAAAGTAACGGTCTTAAGTTTATCGTTAACATTTTCGCCGAATTTACGAATTATCGAGCCGGATTTTACTGGCCAATTTAATTTACCTTTTAGACTACCGAAATTTTCAAAGTTATCATAATTTACTGATGAAAAAACACGTTCTTTAGGTGATTCTAAATCAATATTTTTACCGGATTTATCATTCTCTTTTTTATCCTTACCCGTTAATCTTTTCTCTTTTTCTTTTGTTTTTCTAATTCTTTCTTCTTCAATTAATTTTGAAATTAAATTTTTTATTAGAATTTCCGAATTACGTTTTTCCGTAATTTCTTTAGATAAATATTTTTTATCTTTTTTAAGGTCTTTAAGCAAAGCATTTTTTTCTTTTTTCTTATCGTTAAGTACTTTTTGCTCAGATTCTTTTTCTTTAATCAGCATCTCTTTTTCGTGCAACTCTTTCTGTCGCATTTCTTTTAACCCGATAAGAGTAAGCTTAATTTCTTTTAATTTTTCTACATTCTCTTTGCTTTTTTTAGTTAAATAGTTTAAGTATTTTAGTCTTACTAATGCTTGATTAATAGATTTGGAATCGAGTATATATTTCCAAAAACTATCTCCGTTGTTTTTATACACCCACATTATATACTTGTAATAGCTATCTTTTAATAATTTTATCTCTTGTTCAGTCTTATTTATACTTGTATCAATAGTGGCAATTTCGTACTCTTTTAACCTTTCTTCAAATAAAAGCCCGTTAATTAATTTACTTAACAATAAATTTTGTTTATTAATTTTTTCTAAAGCTTGTAACGATTCTGTTTCGGCTTTAGTTTTAAGTTTCATTTCTTGTTCAAGCTTTTTTATCTCGCTTCTTATCTCGGTTAATTCCTCGTTTTTACCCGATAAGTTTTCTTGAGCGATAAGATTTATATTTAAACAAAAAATTAAAACAAGCAGAAAAAATTTATTTACCATTCTATTATTTCGGCATCGGAAGGAATATTTAAGTTCATATCTTCAATTTCGGTATTAACCGTAATATTACGATACTCAATATTAATCTTTTGTTTATTCAACTTGTTTTCTACAACTATTTTGTAAGGTATGGGTACTTCATCAATAATTTTAAAGTCGGAAAATGTACTTTGCAGTGCTAAATTATTCGGAAATTTATAGAATCCGTATTTTTTTATTTCTAATTTTTTTTGGCTTATCTGATATACACTTTTAACTTTTTTCGTGCTATCGGCATACGTCATAATATAATCATCCCCTTTATTATCGTACTCCGTTGGGTCAAGTCTAAGTTTATCGGTTAAATTTACCGCTCCGGCAAAAGCATCTATAAGTTCGTCAAATGTTAAATCAACTTTAAATATTTCTCGTAAAACCGGTTTACTTATATCTCCTTTGTAAACAACATTATTCATAACATCGTAAAAAACAAAATCGCGTTTTGTTACCATTGCATGTGCCAAGTCAATTCCCCATGGTCCATAAATAGATATACTAATAGAATCGGGCTTTTTAATATTAACTTCAAAATTCCCTTTTGCTGTAAGTTCTGCACTTTCAACGTTTAATACGCCTGTTCCAACAAACGATTTTATCTTCCTTCTATTTCCTTCTAACTTTTTAACAAGTCTATCGTAAGGCAACGATTCTTCTTCAAGATTTGTAACCGATGGGGCACAACCGTAAAACATACTGAACAACAACAAAGAAATTATTAAATAATACAATTTTGAAAATCTCACAATTCACCTTTTTCTATTTTTTGCTTCAAATTTTTTACAGTAGGGTCTAATTTATAAGCTTCGTTCCAACTATCTTTAGCTTTAACTTTATCCCCTAATTTATAGTATATATCACCTAAATGGTCAACCACCGTAGCGTTATCGGGTTCAATTTTAAGACTTTTTTTAACATATTCTTTCGCTTTTGTAAAATCGCTTAACATAAAATAAATCCATCCTATCGTATCTAAATAAGACGAATTTTCCGGTTCTTTTGTTACTGCAATTTTTGCCATTTCCAAACATCTTTCTAACTGCAACCCTCTTTCAGAAAGTGAATAAGCATAATTGTTAAGCAATAAGGGATCTTCCGGTGCTAATGTGACTGCTTTTTCGTAAGCACTATCACTTTGTGCAAACATTTCTTGTTTGCTATATATCATTCCGAACATACCGTATATCTGAGCATTTTCGGAATCTATTGCTAAAGCTTTTTTTAGCAACACCAATGCAGTATCAATTTCTCCGAGAGAGTATTTAGTAAAAGCAAATCCGTTTAATACAGATACGTCATCTTTTTGTAACCTATGACAAACAGCAAAATAAATATCGGCATTTTTGTGGTCCTGTTGTTGACTATATGCATAAGCTAAAAGTAAATTTACCAAAAAATTATCCGGAAAATTTTTATGTGCAATTTTCATTTCTTCAACTGTTTCCTTATAGTGCTTTGTATCAAATAAATATCCTCCGTATCTAATCCAAAGCTGATCATTCCACTCTGCCATTCTACAAGATTCCCCGAAGTATTTTATTGCATCATCGGGGCGTTTTAATTTTACGTATAATTCAGCTAAATATACTTTAGTCTGCCAAGTAGAACTATCTTTATCCACTATTAGCAGCAAGCTTTCGGAATAATTGAGTAATGAACTATCTTTATCCGATTCATCCAAAAATCCGGATACTATTCTCAATTTATTATCATAACTTAAATCTTCTCGTTCAATTAAAGTTTTATACCATGTAAATCCTTCTTGCCAATTATTTAGCTTAACATATGAATTTGCTTTATATTCAATTAAATTAATATCATCAGGAAATGATTGAAGTGTTTCATTAGTTAAAGAAAGGGCTTTTTCGTATTGCTTAGTTTTTATATAAGCTTCAATTAACAATTTTTGTAGCTCAATATTACTCGGATTTAACTTTAATAACTCTTCAACCGTAGTAATTGTTTTTTCAATATCCCCCATTCTTTCGTTCAATTCTGCAATGTTTATTAATACACTCCATTCCGGTCCTATTAAACTTAACACTTTTTCATAAATTTCTAAGGCTTTACGCGGTTTGTTAACGGAATAAAGTTCACCTAAAGCAAATAAAGCTTTATAGTTTGAGGAATCTAATTCAACTACTTTTTCAAAAGATTCTATAGCATAATCGTTTTTTCTGCCTAAACTGTACAACTGTCCCGCAAGCAAATAATAATCTATATTTGTTGAATCATATTCAATCGCTTTGTTTATACTTTGTATTGCATTTGTAATTTTGTTTATCCGTAAATATTCTTTTGCCATCGAATAATAAATGCCGGACTTAGTATCAAACTGAAGAGCATCTTGATAATCTAAAATAGCATCTGCGCTATTCCCCTTAACACTATTTATCAACCCGTCAATATACGAGCGGATTGCATTATTTTTATCTGTTATTCTTGGCTCTTCTTTATTAGTTTTTACTACCGAGGCTCTATTTTCTTCTTTATTCACCTTTGCGGAGCAGCCGATAATAAAAAGAGAAGCCGTAAATATTATAATTATTTTTTTCATAGTCAAAATTAATTTAAATTTAAAAATATAATTTCTTATCTTTAATAACAAGGTTAAAACAACTAAAATAGTATTTTGTTTCTAAAACAGCCTAAATAAAACAATGCAAATATTCGACTTAGCTATTTCTTTTGAATGGGAATTTGATACCGATTTTGTTAATTTGATGGAAAAGAACCTACAAAGTAGCGGTTTTACTACGTACATTATACAAAAGCACAACTTAGTAGAAACAATTGAAAGATTAAGCAATAAAGAAATACATTTTTTAGCTTATTTTGACCGTGCCGGAGATGTAGATTACGATTTCGTTCCCTTAACAAATTTATTAATAAGAAAAAGAACATATTTAATTAATCCTTATTCAAAAGTTGTTACGTATATAAATAAAGCTATTATGCATAATTTATTAATTAGGCATAAAATACATGTTCCTTTTACAATTATTCTTCCTCCGTTAAAAACAAAAAAAGATACCGTAATTAGCATTAAAGAATGGGAATATATTGGAAAACCTTTTGTAATTAAACCTGCTTTTTATACCGGAGGAAAAGAAGGAGTAATAATTAATGCACAATCACTTTTTGATGTAATTGAAGAAAGACGCAAATTACCTGATGATAGATATTTAATTCAAAAAAAAATTTATCCTCAGTATTTAGAAGGGAAAAGAGCCTGGTTTAGAATTATTTGGGCTTTTGGCGAAGCTTTACCTTCATGGTGGAATGATTTAACCGATTTATATCAAGTTTTAACAGACGATGAGATTAAAAAATACAATTTGCATAAGTTAATTTCTATCACAAAAAAGATTGCCGCAATTAGCGGATTAGATTATTTTTCGACAGAAATAACGTTAGCCGAAGATAATAATTTTTATGCAATAGATTATTTAAATGATCAATGTGATATGAGACTCCGGTCAATTCATCCTGACGGAGTACCTGATGAAATTGTAACTAAGTTTATTGAAAAACTTGGAGATAAACTTAAAAAAATTAAAAGAGCATATCATCTTCAATAGTATTTAATAAATTTAAATAACTATTATACCTTTCGGCAGATATTACTCCGCTTTCTACAGCTTTATCAATAGCACAGCCGGGTTCATGATTATGTGTGCACGTATTAAATTTACAATTAAATCGATGTTCGTTAAATTCAATAAAATAATGACTTAAATCTTCTTTCTTAATTCCGAATGGGTCAATCTCTCTAATACCGGGAGTATCTATTAAACAAGTGCTATTTTCGCCTACATACAGGTTTACGGATACGGTTGTGTGTCTTCCTTTATTTGTATAATCACTAATATCACCTATTCGTAAATCCAACTTTGGAAATAATTTGTTAATTAGAGAAGATTTTCCCACACCCGATTGGCCCCAAAAAATCGAGGTTTTTCCTTTAATTAAATCTGCCAATTTATCAATATTTTTTCCCTTATCAACACTTGTAACAAATAATGTATAACCAATTTTTTTATATAGTTTTTCCCAAAATTTAACTTCTTTATCGTAATAAATATCACTTTTGTTTATAATTATTACCGGTTTTATATTGCTGCTTTCTGCAATTACTAAAAACCTATCAATAACCTTATTATTAAATTTTGGAGAGTCAACGCTGGAAACAATAAAAAATAAGTCTATATTACTTGCAATAATCTGTTCTAATCTTTCCCCTCTAAAAGTAGCCCCTTTAATTTTTGGTGCTTTTCGCGAAAGATAATTTCTTCTTTCGTTAATTGTATTAATTACTCCCACCCCTTCTGTTACATCTTCATAATCAACAATATCCCCAACGCAAACAATATCTAAAACGGATTGTTTGTTCCTTTTAAGTTCAAATTCTTTTTTGTAACGCCCCCTTAACGAGCATCTTATTGTTTTACCTGCATCGTTAAGTACGTAAAAATCCTTACTTTCAATTCCTATTACTTTTGCTTTAATATGTTACTCCGATTAAATCAATCTTCTAACACTTTCAATTAATTTAACCTTAAATTTAACATAAAAACATATTAAAATCTATAAGAAATTGTTAGTATAAAGTTGTTATAATCTATTTTTTCCTGATAACCAATATTATCTGTAGAATATGCAAACCCGTAATCGTACCAAGTACCGTAAACATAAGCAGCATCAATAGCTACCGATTGTTCTAAAAGGTATCCCAAACCAAATGTATAGAACTTTTTATTAAACTTGGAATCTTTATCTGATTTATATGGCGAAGGCATTTGCATATAACCCGCACGTACTCTAAGATTTATTGGTACAAAATTATATTCCGCTCCTAAGTTATAATTTATTACACTAACTAAATCATTTTTAATATAACTATTATTTTGAGAACGTTTTGTTTCGGTTAAACCGTCAGAAAACGTAGATTGTGTATAATCTACTAAAGTTGCTTGAGCCGATATTACTAAATTGTTTGCCGTGTAAGCAGCACCTGTCGTAAATTCAAACGGTGTTTTAATTTCATATTCTATTTTGCTTGATATGGGTCCGTCAATATAGTATGTTCTGTTTCCAAAACGAGCGTTTGCATCAACAGTATATTTTTCTTTTATTGAAATTACATCAGGGAATTTAATATTCATTCCAAACCTAACCATATCTTTTAATGTGTATAGCAAACCCATATTAAAACTATACCCTGATAGTTCCCAATCAATTTCATCTTTTAAATTAAAATATTCAAAAGAACGAGTTGTAGGGTCCCCCGGATAAGTTTCAAGTGTTGCACCATACATATCCAGTACGTCATCTTCGTAATAATCTTTTGTTTGATTAAACGTACCGCCCAAAATATTAAAAGAAGCTCCTACAAATACACCTTTTGCAAATTCAACCGAACCTGCAAACGAATATCTATTAAGACTACCTGTTTGTGTAATTTCTGCAGATTGATTTAAATTTCCGTTAATTAATGTTTCATCATTTAAATAAACATTCTGACTATTATATACGGGATAACTTAAACCAAGAACATATGGTATATCATCACCTTGTAAAGTTAAATCTTGTATCATCGAGGAATTTGTTCGATTTAAACCGTTATATTTTATTACCTTATTAAAATCTTTATCTTTTGTAAATCCGGCAGCAAATGATAAACTACCTTGTACGGTAGGGAACGGATAAACGAAACCGATTTGAGAAAAGTTTGCCGCATTTTGTGAAAAATCAGTTGAATTACCGATAAATGATGAATTATTATTAAATTTTCCAAAATCAAAACCTGTGCTTAATTCAAATCTTTTAACTAATCCAAGTCCGGCAGGATTTGAAAAAACCGCCGAAAAATCGTCAGCAACAGCCGTAAATGCATTACCCATGCCTACAGTTCTTGCACCCGATCCTATTCCGGGTTGCGATAATCTAACAACATCACTTAAACCTTGGGCATAAATATTTCCAGATAATAATATTATCAATAAAGTCAAAATTCTGTTTTTAAACATTATCTCCTCCCGTTTCCGTTGTTTCTTCCGCCGTCATTGTTTCGTGTATTACTGGATTTTTGATTATTATCATTACTTTCAGTACTTCTTTTATCTCTATCTGAATTATCTCTTGTTTTAGTCGGTGTGGTTGTTGTTCCTCCGGCGCCTTGTGTAGGAGTCGGAATATAGATAGGAGGTAACCCGCCGCCGCCTATTCTGCCGCTTTCTCCGTCATAAATTTCACCATTAATTCCGGTATCATACTTAACGGGAGTATAAATATCTGAAAATGCCACTTCATACCACCACGGCATTTTATAGTAGTACGCTACATCGTTATACTTTACCGTTTCGTTTGTATCGTCTTCTGCAGTCATGTAAATATCTTTTTTAACGTAATAATTATATCTTTCAAGTTCGCTTTCCGTATGACAAGAAGCACAATTATTTTTGTAACTAACTTCTATTAAGTCAACTCGGCCGTTATCATCTTTATGCACAACATTAGGATGTTGATAAACCGTATAACAACCGGCTATTGATAGCGTAAATAAAAACCCAAGAATAATATTAAATTTCATTTTATCTTCTCTCTCTTGTGCCTGAATTTCTTGAACTTTCGTTATTCCCTCTCGAGTTATTTCCGTTATTATTGTTTACCGGAGGAGTATAGTTTCTTGGTGGCTCTTGATTTCTGTACTCTCGAGTAGGCGGATTTTCACGATTCTGTTTTACAGGCGGTTCGTAATTTCTATTTGTATTTCTATTATCGTTATTTCTGTTTTGGTTTACCGGCGGTTGATATTCTCTGTTATAATCATTCCTGTCTGTTTTTCTTTCAACCGTTCTTCTATCTTCGTTTTCACGTTTTATATATATTTTTTTTCTAACTCCCGAATCTCTGTTAACCGGATTGTCTATTTTATCGTTAGATCCTCTAAATTCTCTATTTGTTTGGATTTTCGGTTCATTATCCCTAATTATACGAGTGTTGTTATTATCTTTTACAAATATTTTTCGGGTGTTTGTTTCATTATCTATTTTAATCTCCCGTTTTGAATTTTTCAGTCTATCAGTCGGAATTCCTTTATCATCGTTCAATCTTCTTATCTGTTCTTCGGTTCTTGTAACTTTTTCTCTATCTTTTAATATTTCTCTTCCTGTAAAAGTATTTTCGCGTGTTGTATTTCCAAACGAGTTAGTAACGGTTCTTCCGTTATCTCTTGTACGTCTTCCCCCGTCATTATTACGAGTATGCCCCGGATGTGTTCCGTAATTTGAATATCCGCCGTTATAATTATATGCGTAACCGTAATATCCATAATTATAATAATTATCCCAAGTGTACCAGTAGTCGTTATAATATGGTCTCCAATAGTAACCAAAATAAAATCCGTCAAAATAAACTCGAGGCGAGCACCATGAATGTGTGTACCAGAAATAATCCCAAGAATAATACGGATCGTAATAAGGAGATAGTACAGAAACTCTGTACCAAGGCAAAAAATCGTAAACCGGAGTATCATAATAATAATTATTTACAACTCTATCTTCCAATCCCCTATATTCTTCACTTGAAGAGTCATCATAATAAACAGTATCATAAGCTGCCGAATCGGAATCGTATTGTTGAGAATAATTACCGTATTGTTCCGAATCATCATAGTAAGTATATTCCGGTAAATCTTCTTTAACTGCAACACGTGTATAACAACCGGCAAATGTTAAAGAGATTACGATAAGGACTAAAAAACGTTTCATGGCACACCTCATTATCTTTTCTTAATAACAATCAAAAATCATTCCTTAAAATAAATAGGTAAATAACTATTAAAATCAAGGAATTATTTATAAATTGTCATTTTAAAAGTACATTAGTGTATAAAAAATAATACACTAAAATATTGCTTTAATATACTCCACAAATATAGCTCTATCTGCTTTGCCGCTATTTACCTTTCGGTTATCCGAAAGGTTGCGTAAATCTACGCCGAAAGTGAATCCGCCACCCGGACTAAAGCGAGCACCAAAATTAAGGTAACCGCTACCGTTTCCGTAAGCTCCGCCGTTATTATCGTTAATTCCTAAATTATACTCGGCAATTACTGAAAATTGACTTCCTATAGTTTTTTCCAAACCAAAAGCGAAATTTAAATCTTTATCGCCGTCTTTTCTTTCAAGAGAATAATTTAACTCGCCTATTAAATTTAAGTAACCAAGAAATTTAAAGTTGCGCGAAACGGTTGCAAAAAAGCCCGGTGATTTTATCTCAAATCTATTCTGATCGGTAAAATAGACTCCTTTACCTTGTGAATCAAATCCGATTGCCAATGCAGGGTACTGGTCAGATTCTTCAAGTACTTTAAAACGAATATTTACGCCGGGTAATTTGTACCAATCAATAGTGCCTTGCCCTATTACGTTGGAACCTCCGTAAGATATTCCGAAACTGAAATTCTTAAAAACGCCAACTTCAATTTTTGTAATTATTACACCTAAAGGCATTGCATCTAAACTAACTCCGACAAAACCTTTTTCTAATACTCCTGTAGTAGGTATGTCAATTAAATATCTATATTCATAATTTGCATCGGTACCCGCCGTTCCTTGTGCAAATATTGATGAAAAAACGAATAAAAACATTATAAGAACAAAACTTTTTTTCATATTGCCTCGCTTAATTAACAATAGTTAATAATTCTTGTGCCATACTATACTCGCATTTAATTTTTATCGTAATTCTACTGCCTTTTCTATCATACGTACAAATTGTTTTAGCCGCTTTATCAATGCTTTTTACATTGTGCATCCCTTCAATCACATCAAAATTAAATTCAGCTTTCCTAAACGGGATATCATAACCAACGGCATTAATTAATTTTACGTCAAAAATATAACAATTAATTCCGCTTTCTTTTTTTAATAATTTATATTCCGCTTTTGTTTCATAAATATTGAAAAAAAAGAAGTGAATAATATACCCAATTATTATTACGCCCGCAATCTCAAAAATTATCACCGGCTTACTCATATTTTTAATTTACTTTAAATGTTGTCCCGGATTTTGTATCCTGAAGTAAAATACCTAATGCCTCCAATTCTTTTCGTATAGTATCGGCAAGTGCGTAGTTTTTTTGCAATTTTGCATCAATTCTAAGTTTAATTAACAACTCTATTAGTTTTTCTGTAAGCTCGCTTGATTTAGTATTATTTAATGTTGTAGGCACTATACCTAAAACATTTTCTGCAGTATTCATAATAAATGCTTTTAACTCTGCAGCTTCTTTTTTCCCTACTGCGTTTTCACTTATATATTTATTGGCATCTCTAACAAAATCAAAAATAACCGCAACAGCTTTCGGAGTATTTAAATCGTCATCCATAGCTTGTTCAAATAAGCTATAGTACTGAGGAATATTAAACGCACCGTTTTTAGAATCCGTACCGTTAGCAATTACTTCATCAAGTCTATCAACTAAATTGCCGATTTTTTCCAAACCTTTTTGGGCAGCATCAAGTAATTCGGCTTTAAAGTTTAACGGACTTGCATAGTGTGATTGATTAAACAACAGACGAATCGATTCTGCACTAAAACTTTTTAATATATCCCTTGCCGTAAAAAAATTACCTAAAGACTTTGACATCTTTTCATCATTTATATTCAAAAAGCCAAAATGAATCCAGTATTTAACAAACTGCTTATTACTTGCGCACTCGCTTTGAGCAATCTCGTTTTCGTGATGAGGGAATATTAAGTCGTTACCACCGGCATGTATATCAATAGTTTCACCCAAATGTTTAGTACTCATTGCAGAACACTCAATATGCCAACCCGGGCGACCGTTTCCCCACGGACTACTCCAATACGGTTCATTTGGTTTTGCTTAG
>CALGLM010000404.1 GCA_937930275.1 uncultured Ignavibacteria bacterium | reverse complement strand
ATCAGACTAATTAATAGATTAGTTTTTGATAATATAAATAATCCGGTAATTTTATATGATTTGCATAACGATTCAATAATTTTAGCAAATACTGCTTCGGCTAACTTTTATAATACTTCGATTGCTATTCTTTCGCAGTCCAAGCTCGACCAGATTGATCCATTTTTAGTAAAAGAGATTAAAAATATTAGATCTGAACAATTAATAAAAAAATTGAACTTTATATACGAAAAAATTTTATTTAGCCAATCTATTCAAAAACTTTATGAAGTTTCGCTTACGCCAATAGATTTTGGTAATAAAAAATATTTACTTCTTGAAATTATGGATGTTGATAAATGGGATTTTACGAGTGAAACTATTAAGTCAGAATTTGAAAAAGAAACAAAAATTCACAAACAACTTTTAGAAAAAGAAATTGAAAGAAGAAAATTAGCTGAGCAAAAGTTAACCGGATTTAGTACAAAAATAAATTTGATTACAAATTTAAGGGATTCGTTTTTTTATACAATAAGAGTAATTTCCAATACAAGATTTCAATTAATTGAAGCAAGTAAAGCATTTAAGAGAATTACAGGTTATGAATTAAGAGATGTGGAAGATTTAGGGGGTTGGACTTCAATAATTAGCCAAGGCGATTTACCACAATTTCACAAACAAAGATTAAAACTGACTCCAAACGAAATAACTTGGGGTGAATATAGAATAATTGATAAAAACGGTGAATTTATTTGGCTTAAAGACTATATGTTTCCTCAGTTTGAAGAAACGGGTCGCTTTATTCAATACATTTACGGCTTTGCCGAAGACATGACCAAAATTAAAAAGATTGAAGAGGACTTTGAGAGAATTAAATCTGACGAATCTAAAAAAGGGACATTAGATTTAAATAACCTAAAAGCAAATTTAAGTAATAAAGTAGAGTTAAAGTCTGCATTAGATTATTACCAAAAAGTTGTATTTGAACTATTCCCATACCAAATTTTCCATGAAAACGGGATTATGGTTGATGCAAGTACAAAATTTCAAGAAATAACAGGTTTAATGGTTAATCCTTTAGCAAAAAAAACATTATTTGAAATATTTGATCCTTCCGGCAGAACGGAGTATTTAAGACAGATTCAAGGAAATAATACTAATATGTTTAATGTTAAAATAAAGACGCGCAATAATGATAATGTTATTTCGTTTGAAGCAATAAATATTATGTGTGAGTATCGCGATAGAATGATAAAACTATTGGCTATGCGTAATCCAACCACATAGGTTATTCTTCTATATCTTTATCCAACCCGTATTTTTTCATTTTAGTATAAAGATGACTTCTTTGTATATCAAGAATTTCGGCGGTTTTACTAATATTCCAATTGTTTGCTTCCAACTGTTTTAGAATAAACAATCTTTCTGCTTTTTCCTTGAATTCTTGAAAAGAATTAGAAATATCAAAAAGATCATTATCACCATTTTTTTTGTTTTGGAAAGGGGAAATAGTTTGAATATCGTTAATTTTTAAGTACTGTTCGGGAAGCATAATGATAATACGCTCAATAAAATTTCGTAACTCTCTTATATTTCCTTTCCATTCCAAACTGCTTAAATATCTCTGCAATTCCGGTGAAAATTCTTTAGGAGTTAAATTATATTTTGTACTTAAGTCATTATTAAAATAATCAATTAAAATCGGAATATCTTCTCGTCTATCACGAAGCGGGGGAAGATGAATAGGGATGACATTGATTCTATGATATAAATCTTCTCTAAAATTTCCTTTTTCAATCTCTTCGAGTAGATTTTTATTTGTAGCCGCAATCAATCTTACATTAACATCTAATTTTTGTTCACCACCCACACGTTCTATTTTTCCTTCTTCTATAGCTTTTAACACTTTAGCTTGAGCCTGCAAACTCATATCGCCTATTTCGTCTAAGAATAATGTGCCGTTATTAGCTTGCATAAATTTACCAACTTTTTGTTTGACTGCTCCGGTAAACGATCCTTTTTCATGACCAAACAATTCAGATTCAATTAGTTCGTTAGGTATTGCCGCACAATTAACTTCAACAAAATCATTATTGGCTCGTAAACTTTGTAAATGCAGCTCTTGCGCAACCAATTCTTTTCCTGTACCGTTTTCACCAGTAATAAGTATTCTTGCTTCTGTTTTTGCAACTCTATTAATTGTTGCAAGTATATTTTTAATAGAATTACTATTCCCTAATATTTTCGTTCCGGATAACGTGCCTATTTTTAGTTTCTCATTTTCATTCAGCAATTTATATTTTTCAACTGCATTCCTTATGCTAATAAGTAATTTATCTCTATCTATCGGTTTTTCAATAAAATCGAATGCGCCCAGTTTTGTAGCTTTAACTGCATTTTCCAAACTGCTATGAGCCGATATCATTATAATAGGTGTTTTATTATTCCTTTTATAAAGCGTATCTAATACTTCAAATCCGTTTAATCTGTTCATTTGAATATCAAGCAGAATGCAATTAAAGTTTTCCGAAGAAATTTCATCTAATGCTTTTATAGGATCAGTGGAATACTCAACTTCATAATCTTCATATTCCAAAATCATTTTTATACTTTCACAAATTTCAATCTCATCATCAATTATATAAATTTTATTCATATTGATTCTCTTGATAATAATTAAGTTTCATAAAATATTCAGACGGTTTTGCAAATTTATTAAAATTAAGCTCCAAACCAAAATTTTCGCCAAGTTTATTTATAAATATATCTCTTTTATCT
>CALGLM010000403.1 GCA_937930275.1 uncultured Ignavibacteria bacterium | reverse complement strand
TCCCAAACAATTTGCGAACTTCCGCCTTCGGGGCGCAATCTAAAATCAAATTTAAAAGGATACAATTCTGATTTAAGTAATTCAATTAATTTAGCCGCTTCTTTAAACGTACTTTCGTATTTATCTTTATTTTCGGTTACAAACATTAAATCTATATCTGAAGCAAAATTCATTGATTGCGTACCATAACTCCCGAATCCTAAAATAGTAAAAGATGAAATATTAAGTTTTTCATAACAATTTTTTACTTTATCTGTTATAATTTTAGAAAAGAAACTGCAAACATCAGACTCATTAATTAAATTTATAGCATATTGGAAAGACATAATAAAAAGTAAATGGTTAACAGGTCTATGTGTATTATTATCTATAAAATCCTTATAAAACACTCTACCTGTTAGTAAAAGGTCACTAACTTTTTTATCCATAGTCCATAAATTAAATGCTCTGTCGCTAAATAAGCACAAATTAGTAAATAATTTTAATTGTTCAATATCTAAAAAATTTTTATACCAAATTGAAGGGAAAAATACCGATCTAATACCTCTTACAAAATTATCCAAGATAATGTCGGGGAAATCAGAATTTTTTAGAATATTATATAAATCGAGTTCAAATTTATTAAAGATATCTGTAGTCGGCTTATCGAAACCGTTTGTATTAATTAAATCTGTACCGTTTTTTAAATAGTTAAAATTCTTTTTTGCTCTATTTAGATCGTTAAAATGAATAATTTCTAAATCTGAATGAAACTTTGAATCAATTTGTTTAATATTTTCCGACCCAAAAACCGACATAAAAAAACTCCTTATAGTACTTTTATTTTCATTTAGATAAGACTGAAATTCCTCTTTATTACTAAAGTCAAAGTAAATAAGAAGAGATTGAAAAATATCTGTGTTATAAGGAATAGTATGTGTTTGCCTATCATTCATTAATTGTAAAAAATGTTCTATTTTTCTATAAAAGATATATGAACTTGTTATAGCTTCTAATTCATCTTTAGAAATAATTTTATTTTTATAAAGAATAACAAGAGCCGATAAAGTGTTACCTGTAAACAACGATTTAATTTTAGAACCGTTTAACAATTGCAAAGCTTGTACCGAAAACTCAATATCTCTTATTCCCCCTTTGCATAATTTAATGTTGTCATCGTGTTGATATTCTATTTTGTTTTTCATCGTTTTTATTCTTTCTAACGGTGAAGCCGAAATACTTCTTGAAAAAGCATACGGAATTACAAATTTACGGAATTTATTAAATAATTGTTTACTACCGCCTACAAAGCCCAACTTTAACAACATTTGCCTTTCCCAATCTTCTCCCCTTAATTCGTAATAGCTAATGTAAGAGCTTAAAGAATTGGAAAGAGGGGAGTTTTTTCCGTCAGGACGTAACCTAAAATCGACTCGATAAATATACCCCTTGTCAGTAATTTCCGACATCACATTTATGAAAGTTGATAGGGCAGTATTAAAAAATATCTCTGCAGTTATCTTACTATTTCTATTTATTCGTCCGTTTTTATCGTAAATAAATAGTAAATCAATATCCGAGCTGTAGTTTAATTCATTCCCTCCAAGTTTACCTAAAGAAAGTAACGAGAATTTCCGTGAAATATTATTCAAGTTATATTTTTCTGATGTTGTATTTATTGATAAAGTCAAAATATATTCTGATATTACATTAGCTAAATAAGACAAATATAAAGTCGTTTTTTTAAGCGAGTAAAATCCGTTAATATCATTAAATGCAATTATTAAAATATACTTTCTTTTAAACAATTTTGCATAGTTAATTTTTGCAGTTGTTGTTTTGTACTTTGCAGCATTTTCTAACAGTTCGTTTTTCAGTTTGTTTTTGGTAATTAATAATTTTGTATAAGAAGTATCTAAAATTAAATAGATAAATTCGGGATTACGCACTAAAATATCTGTTAGATAGTTACTATTAGCAGTAACCGAAAATAATGACTTTATATAATAATCATACTTTAATGAATTTTTTAGGAAATTATTTTTATCAAAAAGTGTATTAAGAACGCGGAAAAAATTATTTAATGTCGATTTTAACGGATAATTTTGTAGCTTTTCGCATATCATTTGGTATAAACGGTCATATTCATTTGAAGTTAACATGCCGTTTACAACACTAATTAGCCTATCTTTAAGTTCTTCAGTTAAATTATTATCCATTAGCAAAAAAAATTGACTTGTAAAGTTATAAAAAAAGAAATTAAATTTAAATTAGTAAACAAAAATTACTTTTAATTGTAAGACCTATTGAAACAAATCGAATAAAAAGCTAAATTTTGTACTAATTACATTGCATTTAGCTTATAGGTTTGGTAATTTTGTTATCTGTAATTATTTGGAGATATTAATGTTAACTAATTTGTTGAAAAAAATTTTTGGCGATAAGCATTCAAAACTTTTAAAAGAACTAACACCGATTGTTGAAGAAATAAATGAGATATATTCCGGACTACAAAATCTAAGTGATGACGAACTTAGAAATAAAACAGTTGAATTAAAGCAAAAAGTTAATGATGAGACAAAATCCCTAAGGGAAGAAATTGAAGAACTAAAAGCTAAGCTTAGAAGTAACGAGTTAGAAGAAAACCGTCGTGAAATATATGATGAATTGGATAAGCTAAATAGCGAACTTGATGACAAATACGAAGAAGTATTAGATGAAATTTTACCTGAAGCTTTTGCCGTAGTAAAAGATACTTGCCGCCGATTAGTAGGAAAGAGTTGGGACGCAGCTGGCAATAAAATAAATTGGGATATGGTGCCATACGATGTACAGTTAATAGGCGGTATTGTTTTGCACCAAGGCAAAATAGCGGAGATGGCAACAGGTGAAGGAAAAACGTTGGTTGCTACAATGCCGATCTACTTAAATGCTTTAACCGGACGCGGTGTACATGTTGTTACCGTGAACGATTATCTTGCCAAACGCGATAGTGAGTGGATGGGAAAGATATTTGAATTCCACGGATTGACAGTAGGTTGTATTTTAACAAATATGGAACCCGAATCAAGAAGAACAGTTTATAATTATGATATAACTTACGGAACCAATAATGAATTTGGTTTTGATTACTTAAGAGATAATATGGCTGTTCGTACCGAAGATTGTGTTCAAAGAGTGCACAATTTTGCAATTGTGGATGAAGTTGATAGCGTTTTAATTGACGAAGCTCGTACACCGTTAATTATTTCTGGTCCAGTTGGAAATCCGGATCATAAATTTTACGAAATGAAACCAAAAGTTGAATATTTATTTAAGAAACAAGCTGCTTTAGTAAGCTCTATAGTTTCAGAAGCTGAAAAACAACTTAATGATCCTAACGGATTTGATGAAGAAAAAGTCGGAATAGCATTATTACGTTCTACAAGAGGTTTTCCAAAGAATAAAAAGCTTATGAAATTATTAAGCGAACCATCCAATAAAAAGTTGATGCAAAAGACGGAATTGGAATTTTTAAGGGAAAACTCAAAAAGAATGCCCGAAATAGACGAAGAACTATATTTTTCGATTGATGAAAGAAATAATCAAATAGACTTAACCGAGAAAGGACGAGAGGAACTTTCGTACGGCTCGGTTGAAGGAAAAGAATATTTTGTATTACCCGACTTATCTCAAGCTATCGGAAAGATAGATTCCGACCTAAGTTTAACAGATGAAGAGAAAGCGCAAAAACGTGATGAAGTTTATAAAGTTTACGGTGAAAGAAGCGAAAGAATTCATACTCTTAATCAATTATTAAAGGCTTATACTTTATTTGAAAAAGACGATGAATATGTTGTAACAGAAGACGGTAAAATTGCTATTGTTGATGAATTTACGGGGCGTATATTACCGGGAAGAAGGTACTCTGACGGTTTGCATCAAGCTATTGAAGCAAAAGAAAATGTAAAAGTTGAGAGAGATACTCAAACTTTAGCAACAATCACTTTACAGAACTATTTTAGACTATATAAAAAAATTGCCGGTATGACCGGTACTGCAGAAACCGAAGAAGCAGAATTTTTTGAAATTTATAAATTAGAAGTTGCCGTAATACCAACTAACAAACCGATTATGCGTGATGACTTAGAAGACGCAATTTACAAAACAAAACGTGAAAAATATAATGCGGTTTTAGAAAAAATTAAAGAATTAAGAGAAAATAATCAACCGGTTTTAGTTGGTACAACAAGTGTTGAAGTTTCTGAGACCATAAGCAGAATATTAAAGCGTCAGGGAATACCACATAATGTGTTAAATGCAAAGCAGCATCAAAGAGAGGCAGAAATTGTAGCCTTTGCGGGTCAACCCGGTGCAGTAACCATAGCAACAAACATGGCGGGACGTGGTACAGATATTAAACTTGGACCCGGTGTTGTAGAAAAAGGGGGATTGTATATTTTAGGTACCGAAAGACATGAATCGAGACGAATTGATAGACAGTTAAGAGGTAGATCGGGAAGACAGGGAGATCCTGGTAAATCTAAATTCTTTATATCGCTTGAAGATGATTTAATGCGATTATTCGGTAGTGATAGAATTGCGAATATAATGAATAAAATGGGTATTGAAGAAGGGGAAGTAATCGAACATTCTTTAATTACCAAATCAGTAGAAAGAGCACAAAGAAAAGTTGAAGAAAATAACTTTGCTATTCGTAAACGTTTGCTTGAATTTGATAACGTAATGAATCAACAAAGAGAAGTTATATATACAAGAAGAAGACAAGCGTTAGAAGGTGAACGGTTAAAATCGGAAATTTTTGAGTATTTAAATGACTATATAACATCAGTTATTGAAAAATATTTTGACGATGCAGATATAGAAGGAATGCGACAAGAGTTTTTGCAGCATTTACTTATAGATATTCAAATTGATAGCAATACATTTGAAAATTTAGGTAAGAGCGGATTAATTGAAAAAGTAAACGAAGCTGCAAAAGAATTTTATAGAAGAAAAGAAAATCAATTGAGCAGTGATTTAATGGCAAGAATAGAACGATTTGCCGTTTTAAGCGTAATTGATGAAAAGTGGAAAGACCATTTAAGAGAAATGGACGATTTAAAAGAGGGTATTAACTTACGTGCATACGGTCAAAAAGATCCTTTACTTGAATATAAAGGGGAAGCATTTAACCTTTTTGTAAATTTGTTGGATACCATAAGGAATGAGATAGTATCTGTATGCTTTAAATTGTTTCCGACAGTAATTGAAGAGACAGAGACAAAAAAAACTAATAATACAAATAGATTAAGAACTATAAAAGAAGACTCTGAAAATTTAAGTCTTACTAATAGCGAAGGGGGGCAGGAAGCTGCCAACAGAGGGAAAAGACAGCCGATTAGAGTTGAAGAAAAAGTCGGCAGAAATGAACCATGCCCATGCGGAAGCGGTAAAAAATACAAAAACTGTCACGGTAAACAAGTTTAATGGGTAATAAATGAAAAAGATTGAAGCTATTATTAGACCTTTTAAGGTTGATGAAGTAAAAGAAGCTTTATTAGAAGAAGGAGTTAGAGGGCTTACAATTAGTGAAGTTCGTGGATACGGACGACAAAAAGGACATAAAGAGATTTATAGAGGAAGTGAATACCAAATTGAATTTGTACCGAAAATAAAACTGGAAGTTGTTGTAGATGATACTATGGCAGAAAAAGTGATTGATGCCATTTTACGAACGGCAAAAACCGGTGAAATT
>CALGLM010000402.1 GCA_937930275.1 uncultured Ignavibacteria bacterium | reverse complement strand
TCAAACGAATTCCAGTCTAAACCGGTACCAAATGACCAAGCAGGATTTTTATCTTTTCCGCCAAATGAAAAACCTGTACGAATTGGGAATACTTTCCAAGGTCTCCATTCAAAACCTAACGACCAACGAGCAACTTTACTATTACGCGCTACGTTATTAAATCCCTGATTATAATCTAATGCAATTAACAATGTACCGGGGAATGACTTAATGAAAGGAGCTTTATCTAATTGATAAGTAACACCAAGATGTAATGCTGTAGGTAAATCGGTTTCATAGCTATCTACTCGTTTTCCTTTACCGGTTAATAAGTCAGCTAAGCTGTCTCTTACTTCTTGATCTGTTAAATCGTTAATAACCATTGCCACGTCAGAAGAATATTCGGCAACATTTTTATCCCAAGTCATACTTCCTATACCGGTAATTGAAAAACCGAAAGAAAGAACATCATCTAACTGAGCGGCAAAACCTAAATCAAGCCCAAATCCGCTTCCTGCAGGTTCCGGAAATGCACCCATATTACTTTCAACATCAATACTATCAAAATCATATTTAACGCCAAAATCATTTGAAAATGCAGCGTAAATTAAATTATCACCTTTAGCTTCAATATTTCCGTTTTCTTTTGTTTCAAAGCTTGTACCAATTCTTTCGGATTTAACCATCGCGAAACCCGATATAAAATTAAGAGTAAAACCTACAGAAACTTTCTTAAATATTGTTTGAGGAATTTCAGGAATTTGGCGTGCATAACTTAACGAGTAGGTTCTTAAATATTGACCGTCCATACTTGCATCGCCAAAATTATAAGCACTTCCTAATGGATTTCCTTCTAAAGCTAAATCTGATAATTGAGCCGGAAGATGTGTGTAAAATCCGAAATTATCACTCATTTTAAATGCTATTGTTCCTATTTGAGGTTTCAAATAAACGGCAACACTTAAATAATCTATTGATAAATCGGATAATATTGTTCCGCCGTTAGCAAACAAATTTTTTAATCTTGTTTTATCGTCGTCAGTTAAATGTCTTCCTACTGTTTTGCCGTTTTCTTCTACACCGCCAAAAAAGTAATTGTATTCGCTAATAGAAATAAAATCCGTTCCCATTAGCATTGTAATACTCGGTATAGGGAGCACCGTATTAAATTCAACAATATCGTTATTATTATTAAATGCCAAATTAGCAGGGTTATGACCTATTGCATAAATACCGCGAGAATTTGCAGTATAAGTATTACCCATTCCGGCAGATACCGGATCAAGAATTCCGTATGCACCACCTTGTCCGTAAATTAATGTGCTCGTTAATAAAAATAGAATCGCAAATAATTTATTAAAATTTTTCATTTTTGTCTCCCCTTTAGTTCTCTGTATCAATTCTATAATTAACCGAACCGTAGAGCTTATATTTAATAAAATCTTTTGCTCTTACTTTAACGTAACTACCCCAATTATTTGAAGTTGATCCTGTAGAACGGATATGAACTTCTGCAATTACGTATTTGGCTTGGCTAAATAAATCAATTTCTTGCTTCGATAAAGCAAGTTTAATTTTTGATATTGCGGGAGACGACACAAAACCGTTCGTTCCTATGTTTGCAGGCGGAACATCAATACTTGTAGATCCTCCGTCTGTATGAACACTGAACAATAGCCTATAATTAGCATCAACGAATTTAGCAATGCCGGTCATTCCGAGCGGAATATAATTCTCTATTTCAAGAGTTAGACTTGCATTGTTTCCGTCTTTTATTTTATCCCTATTATCGCTTGACATTTCAATTTCCAAAGTGTCCTTATACATCGCATCTTTACTGCGCATATATAACGGAGCATTAATATTTGTAATAATCTTAAATGAATCTGCATCCGAAATTACTTGTGTAGTACCGGGAATAGGAGCTATTGTAAACTTGCTTCCCATTTTTAATACTTTTGGTAAGTGCAACAAGAAATCAGAAACATTTGAGTTTGTTTTATCAAATGTTTTTAAATAGTTTTCTTCTGTACTTAACGAATCTCGCAAATAATTTTTTGTACCAAAACGCATTGATAACGGATCAAATAACGTTCCGTTTGTT
>CALGLM010000401.1 GCA_937930275.1 uncultured Ignavibacteria bacterium | reverse complement strand
CGTGTGCTCTTCCGATCTATAATATCTCATACCGTTTTTAACATCAGTATCAATATACGAATGTTGTAAACCTGTATCATCACCACGCCAAAAATGAGCACCGTTAATTCCTACCGGATCCGGACCTTTTATTCCGTCTTTTAAGTCGAATTGTGCAATCGGTTTCCAATATTTTGGCTCGCCTTTAGAATCTGTAATAATTTTTATGTCATTAAATTCCGCTTCTTCACTGCGCAATATCATATAGCCTTCAAAATCTCTCTTATAACCTAACAAAGGATTGTTGTCTTCAAAACCTAAGAAAGGATCACGAGATTCTTCAGAAATAGCATCCCAATATAAAAATACTTTTTTATCACCTGGAACTGCTGTTAATGTCGGTTTTAACGGAGGTTTAGAAAAGTTATAATTAGCATTATAGATTTGTTGAACTGTTTCTTTATTAAATACTAAATCTTCTAAATCGCTACCAAAAACTAATGCCATCGAAAATCTTTCTCTTAAGTTTGCATTTAACGGAAAAGCTCCCGAAGAAAACACCATGCTGATATTAGTTCTTTGTATTGTAGTATCAAAATTATTATAAGCCATTTTTAACCACATACTTTCGTCATCTTTAGGCCATCCGCCGCCTGTACCGCCTTGTCCTAATCGATACAAAGAAACTGCGGTCAAACCTATTTGATCCGATTCATCTTTATCAGTTGCATCAAAGTTTGGTTCACCGGCTGTTGGTACACCGTCCCCTTCACCTTCATCAGGACCTTTATACTGAGGATCCCAAGGACCAACACCGTCTCTTCCTAAGTCGTCATTTAACGGTTCGTTTAGGTCGGCATCCCACTTTCCGTTAGCATTAACGTCAATGTAAGATTTCCAGTCAGCATCGTTATCAATACCGTCATCACGACGTTCGTCAATTAATCCGTCTTCATCATCATCCATACCATTAGATGCATTACCCGGACTTTCAAGGTAAGCATAACCATAGTAACCGGTTTTCCACCTAATAGGAGCACCTAAACCATCGTTATCGTAACAATATGCCAAGTCTAATTTTTTATCAAATGAAGCGCAGTCATCTTCAGAATCGTTTGAACCGCCTACACCACAATCGGTATAAAAACCAAAATAAGTGGTCGGATACCCAAAGTCTGAAATATTGATAATATCATAATGCCAAAAGATAATATCTTCGGCTAATACGTGTGACCATTGAAAACCTCTAACTTCAATCCTAAGTCCTAAACCGCCAAATTCCGGCATCGAAGCAATCGGGTAAAAGTTAAACGGTTGTCGTGTAAATTCTCCGTCTTGCGAGTCATCCATAACAAAAAATGTTTCAAAATCACTGTTTTGTACACCGCGTCCAAAATAACCATACCAATAACCATCCCATGATTCATCGATAAGCGGCAATACTTTTGGCCAAAACGAAGGCCATGTAGTTGGATTAGTATTAATAGACGGTTTTTCGGAAGACGCATTTACGTAACCCGGTACCGGTTCAACACCCCAAATTTTTCCGGTATTAGGATCTTTATCCATCCATTCTCTATATGAGGTTTGAAGAGGATGAATTAATTGACCAGTACCTGGAGATGTTAGTTCGGTTGCAACAAGCATGCAAACACCGTCAAGGTACGATTGACCTGTACCTTTAGGCCACTCCCCTGATGGTTGAAGAGGCCATTGACCGACTTCACCGTTGTTATAAAAAAGTGTACGGACTTGATTACCGTCCATAATTCCTTTTTTTCTAAAGTTATAATCGCCTCTTGCATCGCCTCTATATTTTAGCGTTTGAGAAGTAGGCTGAGCAATAAGTGAAATACTAACCAATATAAAAGTTAATAACAAATAAAATCTTTTAATCATAATTTTCTCCGTTTAGCTTATTAAAACCCGATACCAAAACCCAATCGGATTTCGCGTGGGGAATTATACATACTCGGATTATTAATATATTCTTGTAACGTATTAAGCCCGATTATATCACCAGCTGTTTTGGTGTTCAAATCGTTTGTTGCTCTACCGGTTGTTGCATAAACTCCGGTTTCGTTTTTAATATCTAATACATTATATACTAATAAGTAAGTATTAACATAGTAATTACCTATCTTAAAGTTCTTTTCGGCACGCAAATCTAAGTCAACTGTATAAGGTTTAATACCGCCGTTTTCAAATCTTACACCTTGAGAAACTTTTGAATCTTCGGTGTACGGAAAACCCGAACCATATTTGAAAATTAGACCGATACTCCAATCACCAGGTTCTCCCACATTAACCGAAAGGTTTAATGTATTTCTTTGATCCCAATTTAAAGGTAATACCTTTTTAGTTGTTTCAATAGGAGGATCTGTTTGATTATTGTTAAACACTGTCATCGGGTCAGAAGCATTTCCTTCGGCAATTTGATATGTATAATCTATTTTCGCACTAAAATAATCCGTAAATCTCTTATCAAAAGTAATAATAAATCCTTTCACATTTCCATAGTCTCTATTTACGTAACGTGCATAAGCTATACCGTCATAGGTATTAATAATTTCCATACCCAATAAATTTCTTATGTCACGATAATAAACAACTAAGTTAACGGCGTAATCTGTAAATAATACCTGTTGTAAACCTAATTCGTACTGAACAGTCTTCATCGGTTTAATATCAGGATTTCCCGTAATTGAGTTTAAGGATATACCCGGTCTTACAATAAAATCAGGATTTACATATAAGTTCGATAAATCCGGACGCTGGAAGAAATGACCGTATGAAAAACGAATTATTCCGTTTTCGGTTATCGGGAAAGAAGCACCTAAACGCGGACTAATCTGAATTTTATCATCAGCTGTTTTAAACATTCCGGCACCCGGAAAGTTTGGGTTATTACTTGGATTACGTAAATCGTATGGCAAAGAAGCATTCGGGTTAAAATAATCTACACGAACACCGGCATTAATTATCATAATGTCATATTCCATTTTATCCTGAATATATGCCGAAAATTCGTATGGTTTTTTCCTATATGCTTGATTACTTCCGGCATCTGTAATAGTACCTAAATTTGGATAACCCGGAGTAAATATTTCAACACCGTTAGTATCTAAAACGCCGTCAGTAAAGTTTATTAAGTCCATACTATGGTTATAAATGTCATGTAATTGAACTTCGGCACCTATACCAACTTTATGTTCTTTTGTAACTTGTGAAGTTAACGAATATTGTAAAATATAAGTTAAAGTTTTTCTATCATATCTATTTCCTTGGTTTCCTCCCGAACGGAAAGTATAATTAGAAAGAGCAGTACCACGTGAAGGATCGACATATCTTGTATCAAAAGGATCTGAATATAAATTTCCCCAATAATTAAAGAAATTTGATGACACTTTTAAACTGTGGTATGTACTTTGTGAAATAAAATGTGTAACCTGAAAACTATTAACTATATTAGATTTATAATGATTCATTATACCGTCCGGTGTCCATTTATAAGCATGGTCGTAATATCGGGCTTTAGTTTGATCCCAAAACAACGAATAACTTATTTTAAATGACGGTAATGAATAAGTTACTTTCGTATTAAATGAATATTTCTTAAACGGGTTCATAGATACATATTTATTATCACCGGTATTTTGAGGAATCCAAACAGTTTGATCTAAAGGATTCGGAAAAACGGGAACGTCATCTGTTGTATTATAAACTCGTTTACCGTATAGATGTCCTTCGTTTTCAAAATATCTACCGGTAAAGAAAAAAGTTAAATTACTTACAATAGGAATAGGACCACTAAGATTAAAAGTTATATCTCGAATAGGAACTCTATCAATTTTGTCTAAATTTTGAAAAATATCGGAATGATTTGTTAAATAATTACCAACATAACCGGATACTGAACCTTCAAGTTTGTTTGAACCGTCTTGCGTAACAATGTTAACAACACCGCTCATTGCCTGTCCGTACTCTGCATTAAATGTACCGGTAATAACTTCCATTTGTCTTATGGAAGAATTTTCAACTTCCAAAGAAAAACCACTATTATATGCATCGGAAACCGACACACCATCAATTAAATATGCAACTTCGTTTGAACGCCCGCCTCTAAAGTGCCCGCCAACAACGCCTGCTTGTAGGTTGATTAATTGATTTACACTTTCTACCGGCATAAGCTTAATTTCGCCGCTACTAACCGTTGCAGAAGTGCTTGTTAAATCTTTTTGTACCAAAGGACGTGCTGCCTGAACTACAATATCAGAACCTAACTGAAATGCAGTTGAGGTTAATTTTATATCTACTTTTGTTGTAAGGTCAATTTTTACCATTACTTTTTCTACCGTCAGTTTATGATAACCGACAGCACTTACTATTAAACTATGAGTACCCGGAGGTACACTATTTATGTAATAGTATCCGCTTTCATCTGCTGCGGCACCTAAATAAGTCCCTTCCACTACTACGTTGGCACCTATTACGGGGTCGCCGTTTTCATCGGTAATTTTACCTACTATTTTACCCGTTGTACCGGCTAATAATGTTAAGTTAGAAATAAATAAAAAAATAATTAAAGCTTTTAATGTTGGAAAAAAGTTTTTCAACATAAAAGACCTCCAAAATTAAAGAACGTTTCCATAATATACATTTAAAAAAGCGGAGCTTGGCAGCTCCGCTTATCGTTTGTTTTACTTTAATAACATCATTTTCTTAACTGCTTGGAATGAACCTGATTCTAATTTATAAATGTACATTCCGCTTGCTAAGTTAGAAGCATCAAAATTAACTGTATAGCTTCCTTGATTTTGCATATCATTTACTAATGTACTTACTAATCTTCCTAATACATCATATACTCTTAAAGTTACTTTTCCGGCATCTTTCAAAGTATATTTAATTGTTGTTACAGGGTTAAAAGGATTAGGATAGTTTTGTGATAACGAATATGTGTTTGGACTAATTGTTTCGTCTTCAACACCTGTCCAAGCATTTCCGATCCATGTATATAACCAACGTGCTGGTGTTTCATATGAATGATCTTCGTTGTAAGGTGAATAACACATAATACCTTCTCTTGTTCCTGTTGCATCTGCATCGTTAATCGAGAAGTCAATTGGTATTCTCATACCTAATTTTGGTGTAAATAACGAGTCAAAGTTTGTTTGACCTACATTACGTTTTGTTGCTAAATCTACTAAAGGAATTTTTGCTTCAACTGTATAGCCTGAAGGGAATTTTTCACCCCAGAAATAATTTGCACCCGGAACTGCCATACTATCTGCATTCATACCGTCAACTAATACACGGTCTTTTGCAAATCTTAATTGATAGTCAGGTTGTGCACCTCTTTGTTTGCTGCTATGCGGTTTTCCGTGCCAATCATATAATCCGATAAACAAATCAGGACAATCGTTATAGTATGATGCTAATGTAGGATCAAATGATACTATATCATCTGTCACGTCAAAAGCTACATATAAGTTTTGATTATCTATTGCAACATAAGCTAAAACAGATAAATCATCATCATTAGAAATTTGTTGATTTGCTACCAAGAATGCACTACCGTCTGATAATTTCATACTTATAGGAGTAATACTTGACCATTCAGTTAAATTACCGTCTGCAACAAATGTATTTGCAGGAGGATTTTGCGAAATAGTTACAACACCTTTAGCAGTGTTTGTAATCGGTGATCCTAAATATGCCGGTTGACCAACGTTGCCTGCTTTATCTGTACAAACAATTGCATAGTAATATGTTGTGGATTGATCTGTTCCCGGTGCACGTAATAAGTGCTCTATTAATTGAGTGTTTTCCGGTACATTTAATTTTACAACTTCGGCTGTTTCAAGACTAAAGTTTGGAACATTGCTGTAATAAATATCGTATTTTTCGCCATTTTCGTTTGCAACATCATTCCATGTAACTAAATTTGTAAAGTTACTCGGAACACCAAGTAAACCTGTAGGAGGATCCGGAGGAGTATTATCTGTTTCACGGAAACCGGCAGGCTGTAATAAATCTACTAATATAGAACCTGAAACTACTTCACCTTGAGGTCCGAAATCGCCTGTACCTGAAAATTCAAATTTCCAAGCTTTAATTTTATTTAAATCAAGCACATTATTTCCGCTGTAACTTTCCCAGCTCGGAATTCTAAAACCGTCCGAAGAAAGAACACCGTCATCACCGGTACCTTCTAAGTTTACTAACGGAATTACTATTTTTTGCCATTCTGAAGCTTGATATAAATTAACATTTACTTTATGATACCATTGTTCTTCTGCACCGTCACTATCGTCGAACAACATAAGACGTAAAGTAACTCTTTGATCTGTTCCCGTAAACGGAGTTAAGACTTTAATATACACATATAAGTTGGTTCTTGCAGATAAATCTTCCCAATAACCGTCAATGTTATGGCGTGCGTTAACATAACCACCCCAAGATTGGCTATTATTTACGGTAGCATCAAATTGTAATGATGCAGCACCTTCAAACGGGTTATTTGTCATATCACTTACTACTAAATTACCCATTCCGGTTGCACCTGCCCAACCCATATTATCTACTTCAAAAAATCCTGCATTGCTATCAAAGGTTGAAAGCGGAGTATATTTGCTTCCCCATAATGTTAATTTATCCCATACAATAACGCCGTTAGCCGTTCCGTTATTTGTGATACCCGGAGTTGTAAACTCTAAGCTGTAACCAATAATTTTGTCAAAATCTAATACACCGTTATTTTGTTGACCGCTCCATCCCGGTAATGTAAATCCGGTAGTTGTAGGAGAACCAGCTCCTAAATCGACCAATGGAATAACAATCATTTGCCAACCGGGGGCTGCATCATAAAAACCGTCAACTTGGAAATACCAATCTTCGTGATCATTTTGGTTATTCCAATAATCTGACTGTCCGCCGGCTTCATGCAATTTAAAACGCATATGAACTAAACCTGGTTGAGTTGAAGGTAATACGTTGTAATACCATAATCTCAATTCGTTTGCCATTGAAAAATCGAAATATTCATGCGCTCCGTTTATCGGAGTAAGGTGCATCATTTGTTGAAATCCGCCCCAGCTTTCTGAAGAGTGAACGGTCCATTCAACTTTACATGCAGCCGTACCATTATATGGATCCGGATTAGATGTAATATCCGATAAAATTAATGAACCGCTGCCGGTTCCTAAGCCTGGATTTGCCGGCGGATGCTGGAAAAATGTATCAGCATTCGCTGTTTCAAAGCCATATTGAACCCATTGTGCGTTCAATAAAGTTGCTGCTAAAAGAATAAAGAGGGTAACCAATCCTTTTTTCATTTTGGTTTGCTCCTAATGTTAATTGATTGTTAGTTGTTTATTAATAAGTAATTTCTTAAGTCCATAATCCCCACACAACAATAATCACGGCAAATAAGAAAATTGTGATAAAAATACTATTTATAAATCTTTCTTTTATTCCTAAATTAATTTTTGTTCCGTTCATTGCATCCGCTGCTAATACGTACCAATTATCCGGAACTATTTGATTTTCTTTTGTTGTTGCCAAACTGATGCTAAGAATTAGTATTGAGGTTAATACAAATAAGAAAATTGAAAAATGCAAAAAGTTAACATTTGCAATCATAACCCAAAATGTACCGGAAATAATACCGGAATTTACTAAACCGTCTAATGTTAGTCTAAAAAGTCCTATCAATTCGCCAAAAATCAAACTTACCATAGCGGCACGAGTATTAACAAATTTGAATATCAAGCCCCATAAGAATACTGCAGTTATAGGCGGACTAACGCATGCCTGAAAACTTTGAATAAACAAGTAAATCTGAGTATTAAACAATTTTACAATCGGAATTATAAGAATTGCGACTAATACAATTGCAGTAGTAGATAAACGACCAATCAGAACAAGTTTTTCTTCGCTTTCTTTCGGATATCTTTTTTTATAAAAATCAAATGTAAATAAAGTTGCGGCAGTATTAAAAGTACTGGCTAAAGATGACATAATTGCAGATAATAACCCGACTACAACAATTCCTTTTATTCCTACCGGTAGTAAATCACTTGCTAATAAAGTAGGATATGCTTTATCTCCTTTTACTTCGGGATAAAGCACGGCGGCTATTAATCCGGGGAGTACCAAAATAAAAATTGGCGTGATTTTTAAAACCGCCGCTAATAAGGTGCCTTTTCTTGCATGCTCGATAGATTTGGCACTAAAAATTTTTTGAACTATATATTGATCGGCGCACCAATACCAAAAAGCTAAAATAGGAGCTCCGAATAAAATACCCGTCCAAGGGAAATCAGGATCGCTCATGGGTCTAAATAACGAAAAATAATCTGAAGGAAGTGCTTCTGATAATCCCGTAAACCAGCCTACCCTATCCAATCCAAATATAGTTAATAAAATAGCTCCGATTAAAAGTAGAACTGATTGTAAAACCTGAGTTCTTATTATTGCACCCGAACCGCCAATAATTGAATATAAACCGGTAATAAATACAATAATAACTGCCGAGGTGTATAAGTTTAAATGAAACATTTCATAAAACAACATACCCCCGGCATATAGGGTAACTAATATTTTTGTAGTAATGTAAATAAAAATTGAAAATCCGGAATACCATTGAGCAATAGTTTTATCAAATCTTTTTTCTAATAATTCCGGTACGGTATAAACACCGGATTTAAAAAAGATCGGAGTTAAAAACCAAGCTAAAAATATTAAGATAAAAATAGCCATTAACTCAAATTGTCCAACTGCCAATCCGCTAACAGAACCCGAACCGGCAAGACCTATAAAGTGTTCACTTGAAATATTTGTTGCAAATATTGATAAACCGATAGCAACCCATCCCATATTTTTTCCCGCGAGAAAGTAATCCTTTGTAGAACTGCTTTTTCCGCGTGAATAATAAAACGCCATACTTAAAACAGCAATAAGGTAAATTAGAACTATTATAGCGTCTTTAAATGTAAATGTGTCGTTCATCAATAATCTCATTAATTGCAACTAAATTTTATCATAAATAATGCCAACAAAGTGAAGTTATCTTAAATTAGTACTAACGATATAAAAAATTTTTGTATGTAACCGGTACATTAAATTAATAGAAAACGGAGTTTAGTATTCATTATTTCACATTAAAAAGATAAAACATGAATATTAATATTACCCCTTTGTAACATATAACCCTTTGTTAAAAAAAGACTTATATATGAATAAATAGTATTATAATTTATTAAACACTTTATTTACCAAGTAATTAAGATTTTTAATAACGGGAATAAATTAGTAATTTTGGACATTACTTTTAACAATTAATAATTACCAAAAGCCATTTTGAAATACTTTTAAGATTGGGTATTTAATCGGTATAACATCAAACCTTATTAAAACGATAAAGTAAAGTTATTATTTTAATAAAGCATCATAGTAAAAGTTTGGTAACTTAATTAGTAACAAAACAAATCGAATTGCTTATTTATAAATTGTGTAATTACCAAGGATAGAACTAAATAATAATTACAATTATTTAGTTAAAAATGAAATAATTTTTAAAATTAAATATACTATTTAAGACCTAATTCCTTTGCCATCCTATAGTAATTTGGCGGAGCTAAGCCTAACTTTTGTGCAGCGTCAGAATCAGAATTGGAGTTTTCTCTAACAAATTTGAAATATTTTTCTCTAAATATCTTTTCCATTTGTGAAAGCGGCAAAATATCATCACCAAAATTAAAACTACAATCTTCTTTTGATAATTGCGGAGAATCGAAATCCAAACCTAAAATAAACCGAATATTTTTACTGTTAATACATTTATCATCAATAAAAAAGAATCTTTGCACAACGTTAATTAGCTCTCTTACGTTCCCCTGCCAATCATAATTCATTAAAACTTGCATAGCTTCTTTATCAATTTTTGGCTTCTCACGCCCCATATCGCTGCTAATTTCGTTTATAAAATGTTCAATTAACAAAGGTATATCGGTCCTTCTATTTTTTAACTTGGGAACATTTAAAGGAACAACATTTAATCTGTAATATAAATCTTCTCTAAATCTTTTTTCTCTAACCTCTTCTTCAATATTCCTATTGGTAGCGGCAATAATTCGTACATTAACTTTAATTTTCTCGGTACGACCCAATTTTTCGATTTCACCGTCTTGAATTACTCTTAAAAGTTTTACTTGTGCGGGTAGTGGCAATTCTGTAACTTCATCTAAGAATATAGTACCGTTATTTGCGATTTCAAAAAGCCCCGGTTTACGTTTATCGGCACCGGTAAATGCCCCTTTTTCATAACCAAATAACTCGCTTTCTATTAAATCTTGAGGTAAACTTCCACAATTAATTGGAATAAAATTTTCAAATTTTCTATTGCTGTTGTAGTGTATGTTAATAGCAACTAATTCTTTGCCGGTACCGCTTGCACCTTTAATTAGAACGTTTACATTAGATTTTGCATATTTCAAAATATCTTCTTTTAGCCTCTGTATCGGATCTGATTCACCTATAATTCTTTTTTTAAAGAGTATTTCTTCAATAGTTCTTAGAATTTTTTGATTCGATTTATTCCACTCTCTTTCTAACTTGCATTTTTCAAAAGCATTAAATATGCTCATAATAAAATCAGTCGGCTGATAAATATAATCTTCAATATCACCGGGGTATTTAGTACAATACCAAAAAGCACCTGCTTGTTTTAACTTATTTGCAAAATTAAAATCAGTGATATTAATAGTCATCTTTGTGATAACAATAATTTGGATAGTGCTATCAATCTCTTTAATTTTTTGAATAAGAGCATCCCCCATCAAGCCGCCGGAAATTTGAAAATCCATTATTACAAGATCGTACTCATCTTTATTTTTTTTAATTAATGAAAGGGCTTCTCTACCGTCTGAAACAACATCTTTAATCAAAATATTTTCGTTAAACGGTGTAATTGTATTGCATACTCGCCTAACATCAAATTCTTCGTCTTCTATAAGTAAAACATTTATTCTATCATTCAACATCAAAAATCCTCTTAATTTTCAATAGTAATAATAAATTTGCATCCGCCTGCAGTAACGTTTTCCGCATCAATATTCCAGCCACAACGTTTGCAAATTGTATATGCAATATAACAACCGTAACCCACATTTCTATTATCCGGCACTTTTGTCGATATATTTTCTTCAAATAGTTTCTTAACCCCTCTTTTCCCAAATTCCAACAGTTCGGGTTTAATTCCATTCCCGTTATCTTTAATAATAATATTGGTTATTTTAGTTACATCGTTATAAGTGGTCGAAACTTCCACAATTAAATGTCCGTCTCCCCCGTGTTCAATGCTGTTTTGAATAATCGGTTCAATTATTTCCCAAACAACAAACTCGTTTACATGAACAAGAGGAATATTATTTCCTAAATTTAGTTTAATTTCAAAAGTACTTGAAATTTTTGTAATTCTATAAAAAATATTATCCACAATAAAACTTATAATATCATTTAAATTTGTATTAAAAATATTGCTTCTAATTGTCTGAATGGGAGGGTCAAACCATTTCATATCGTAAATTACACGACTGATAAAATTTGAGTATTTTAAAACACGATATTTCACTTCATTGATATTTTCAGCAGATAGAATTCTTAAATCTTCTTTAATAAACCCCATTACTTTTTCTGCTTTATGATGAGTATGATAAATACGATTTGTAAACATAAGTTCTTTTTCGTAGTTTATTTCTTTTTTTAAGTTGGTTTCATGTTCGTCAAGCAGCTTTTTTTGAGCTTCGTCTCGTTCTTTTACGGTATATGAAGATATAAAATACATCGCAAGTATTCCGAAGATAATTATAACCATATAAATAACCGAGGTTTCATCAAGGTTTGCAATAACTTCGTTAGTTATAAAAGTAAAATCCGGAGTATTTTTTAAATACAAAGCTCCAACGTACTCCCCTCTTATAATAAAAGGAACAAATAAATGAAATTGCTTTTCGTTCGATACAAAACTTAATATTTGCTCTGTCTTTTTTAATTCATAGTGCTTTTGTAAATAAAGTTTTTTTGCGTTATTATGTTCAATACTATCTTGAGGAGGAATAAAAGAATCGTAAAACAAATAATTAAATAATACTTTGCCGTCATCAATAGCATAAACTTCATCATTTTTATTAACAATAATACATAATTCTTCAACATTATGCTGCATTATTTGCTGGCTAAAAATGATATTAAATGATTGAATCATTCTATTAATGTCTTCTTCCGATAAATTATCTTTCGGATTTATTGTTTCAAGCAATAATTCTAAAGAAGTAGTAGTTAAATTTGCCAGTCTTTCTGCACTATCTTTTTGATACCATTCTTGTGTATTATTTAAAAAAGTTTTAATCGCTGATTTATTGATAATTGAAATTACAATTTGAAAAGAGAACAAGATAATAAATAACATCGTTAGATGTTTGAATTCAAAATGGTACTCTTTTACTTTTTCAATAATATTTTTATATGGCATATTTATTTAATCAAAATACTTTTTGTTGAAATTTTCGATTTTGCTCGCTCAAAAGCTTCCGGAATAGTTAATCTATTTTCTAATGCAGAATTTAAATAGTATGAAAGTAAATCGGAGACATGAGTATAATTACTATGGTGCGGCCTAAAAAAACCCGTACCTATTAACTTACTGTAATAACTTAAGTTAGGATGAATTTTGAGATATTCTCTGTCATTATAAACAGAATTGTTAATGGGTATAACATTCCCCTCTTCAAATAAAATTTTCTGAGCTTCTTCACTCAGTAAAAACTCAACAAATTTTTCCGCTTCGTTTATTTTTTTTGAATTTTTATTAATTATTAAATTCCATCCTCCAAAAACAGACTTTGGTTGTTTCCCATTAAAATATGGATTTCTACATTTTTTTATATCCAAACTTTTATCTTTATTCACATACTTTGCAATTTCGCTTTCAAATCCGGGCCATGCTCTTAAAAACAATCCGTTATTCTTTATAAAATAATCATAACTTGAATTTTCTTTTAATTTTGTTACAATTAAAGGCGAAACCTTATATTTATAAATTAAGTCGTGTATAAACGATAATGTTTTAAAGTGTTTTGAATCAGTTAAATTAATCGAATCATTTTTAATAAATGATGTTCCTTCCATCTCAAGTAATTCTGTGTAAAAACAAATCAAACCTTCATAATCAGCTCCTTGGAACGTAAAAACAGGATATTTTGAGCTATACGGAGTAAATAGAATTAAAAAATCTTCCCAAGTAATTCCTTCATTCAATTTTTTTAAAATTTGGGTATAATTAGGCATCTTTTTTAATAAATCATCCCTATAAAACATAACCGAAATATCAAGATATAAAGGTAATGCTACTAAAGTAGAATCATAATAGCATGAATTTACAGCAATTTTTAATAAATTATTTTTGGGCAGTTTACTATAAACATGCCCCATAGGGTATGCCCATTTGGAAAACCTTGCAGTCCATATTTGGTCAACCGCAATAACATCAATCAACTCACTTTTGCTGCGTAAATACCTTGCAAGCAACTCTTTTCGTTCATTTGTGCTAAACATCTCAAACGGTAAGTTAATTCCTATGACCTCAATTTTCCCCTTATTTATTTTGTTAAAACGCTCAATTACTTTTAACTGAGCTTGAGATATATTATCAACATAATATATTTTTTTAACTAATTCGGGATTACTGGAATTAGAAAAAGATGTTGTTAAAATAAAACTTAACAAAATAATTAAACTAATTACGATAAATCCTGCAATTATATAAGATACTTTATCGTTTTTCATACAAATAATTAAAAAATGGGTTTTTATTAAAATAAAGATTTTTTTTCAATTTCTGCAAATAAAAGTTTTAAATAACTTTTTTAGAACCACTGCAAAAAATGAACAAATAAATACTTATTAATTTAATAAGGATAGCTTTATCAAATTAATAACATTTACAAAAATAATATTGCAATACCCTTAAAATAACGCATATTAATAATAGGCATAATTTTTGTTTGACATTCAATTAATTTATACAATGATTATCAGGAGACCTTTATGGATTTTTCGACCGGTACAAAGAATACTCAATCAAGTGCCTTAAACGGAGGAGTAAATTATACTTTTCCGCTAACAGCTTTAACTTCATTATTTTTTATGTGGGGTTTTTTAACATGCTTAAATGATATATTAATACCGCATTTAAAAAATGTTTTTGAATTGAATTATACCGAATCTATGTTAATTCAATTTGTATTTTTTACGGCATATTTTATTTGTTCTATGCCTTCGGGATGGTTGGTAAAGCGATTTGGATATAAAAACGGTATTGTAACCGGACTTGTTATTGCAGGCATAGGTTGTTTATTCTTTTATCCTTCTGCAGCATTTCGTTCTTATCCTTTTTTCTTATTTGCTCTTTTTGTAATGGCTTCGGGTATCACACTTTTACAAGTAGCTGCAAATCCTTATGTTACTATTTTAGGTAAACCTGAAACGGCTTCCAGCAGATTAAATTTAACTCAAGCTTTTAATTCTTTAGGTACAACAATAGCTCCTTATTTTGGTTCTTTATTAATTTTATCGGTTGCTGTTAAAAGTGCCGAAGAATTGAGTAAATTAAACACAATGGAGTTGGAATCTTATAAAATGGCGGAAGCTGCAGCAGTTCAAGTTCCTTATTTAGGCTTAGCCGCTGCATTATTTGTAATTGCCGGTATATTTGCTTATATAAAATTACCAGATTTTAGAAACGGAGAAACAAATGCCGATATAGTTGATGAAAACAACTTAGACCATTTACACAATTCTGCTTGGAAATATAGACATGTAATTTTAGGTGCAATAGCTATTTTTGTTTATGTTGGCGGTGAAGTAGCAATAGGCAGTTTTTTAGTTAATTATTTAGGTTTAAAAGAAATTGCCGGTTTAAAAGAAGCCGATGCTGGTAAACTTGTTTCGTTTTATTGGGGCGGCGCAATGGTTGGCAGATTTTTAGGAAGTGCAATTCAACGCGTTGTAAAACCCGGAATTATGTTAGGTTTTAATGCTTTTGTTGCCGTTTTCTTATTAATTGTTACGATGCTAACAAGCGGACAAGTTGCAATGTGGTCTATTCTTGCAATAGGGTTATTTAATTCAATTATGTTCCCTACTATATTTAGTTTAGGCGTTGCCGGTTTAGGAAAGCATACTTCACAAGCTTCAGGTATTATTATTACCGGTATTGTAGGCGGTGCAATAATACCAATATTACAAGGTGCTTTAGCAGATTACGTAACAGGATTACATCACGCATTTATTATTCCTGTTGCTTGTTATTTATTTATTGCATATTACGGATTTAAAGGTCATAAGCCGGTTATCGATTAGGAGAATGTTGAATGGATAAAAATAAACTGTCTGTCGGAATTGATATCGGCGGTACAAATACGGTTTTTGGTTTTGTTGATATTGATGGAAACTTAATAAGTGAATATTCTATTCCAACATTTGCAGATCAAGAATATCCGCAGTTTTTTGAAAGACTGATTAATGAAATTAAAATAAAATTTACCCCCTTAGCAAATTATTACTCATTAGCCGGAATCGGCATAGGTGCTCCAAACGCAAATTACTACAAAGGAACAGTCGAACAACCCCCAAATTTAAATTGGGGGTTTGTTAATGTTGTTGAGATTATGAAATCCCATTTTAATTTACCTATAGCAATTACAAACGATGCAAATGCTGCCGCAATTGGCGAAATGCTTTTTGGAGCAGCAAAAGGAATGAAAAACTTTATTGTGATTACTTTAGGAACCGGTGTAGGAAGCGGAATTGTAGTTGACGGAAAAATGGTTTACGGAAATGACGGTTTTGCCGGTGAAATAGGTCACACTACTGCAATTCCGGATGGTAGATTATGCGGTTGCGGTAAAAAAGGATGCTTGGAAACTTATCTTTCCGCAAGCGGATTTAAGCGCACTGCCTTTGAACTATTAGTCAATTTTAATAAAAAAAGTAATTTAACAAAATATACTTTTGAAGACTTGTCCCCAAAAATTATTTTTGAAGAAGCCTTAAAAAATGATTCGGTAGCTAAAGAAACATTTGAAGAATCTGCTAAAATTTTAGGAAGAGTATTAGCTGATTCAGTGGCTTATACTTCTCCGGAAGCAATTATTATATTCGGGGGTGTTGCAAAATCGGGTGATTTCCTTTTCTTGCCGTTAAAAAAATATTTTGAAGAAAACTTGCTTAATATCTTTAAGAATAAGGTAAAAATTTTACCAAGCGGATTAAGTGATAAAAACATAGCAGTTTTAGGTGCTGCCGCATTAATTTGGAACGAAATCAATAAATAAATAGGACAGAATATGAAAAAAATTTTAGTGTTACTGTTTTGCTTCACATTAGTAAACTTTCTTAGTGCCCAAAAATTGGGTAGAGACCAAAAGATTGAAAAGAAAGTAAAAGATTTACTTTCTAAAATGACTTTAGATGAAAAAATCGGTCAAATGACACAAGTTGATATGCTTGCCGTTACAGATCCTAACGATATTACAAAATACTTTATAGGATCTGTTTTAAGCGGCGGCGGTTCTGATCCAAAAGATATTACGGCAAAAGGGTGGGCAGATAATTATGATATGTTTCAATCGTACGCTTTAAAAACAAGATTAAAAATTCCGATGATTTACGGAGTTGACGGTGTACACGGTCATAACAATGTTGACGGAGCTGTAGTTTTCCCGCACAATATTGGTTTAGGTGCAACTGATAATCCTACACTTATAAAAAAAGCATCACAAATTATTGCAACCGAAATAGCTGCAACAGGTATTGATTGGACTTTTGCGCCTTGCGTTGCTGTTGCAAGAGATGAAAGATGGGGCAGGACATACGAAAGTTTCGGTGAAGATCCGGCTTTGGTTTCAAAATTAGGAAAAGCTACTGTTGAAGGTTTACAAGGTAATTTATCATCCCCTACTTCTATTTTGGCATGTTCAAAACATTACGCAGGTGATGGCGGAACAACAAACGGAAAAGACCAAGGAAATACTGAGATTGATTTTGCTACTTTACGTAAAATTCACTTACAAGGTTATATCGAAACAATAAAATCTGATGTTGGTTCTGTAATGGTTTCTTATAGCAGCTGGAACGGCGAAAAAATGCACGGTAACAAATATTTAATAACTGATGTATTAAAAAAAGAATTAAACTTTAAAGGTTTCGTAGTATCAGACTGGGCTGCAATAGATCAATTAGGTAGCGATTATAAAGCAGATGTTGAAAAATCAATCAATGCCGGTTTGGATATGGTTATGATACCTAACGGACCTGATAAACAAAATAATTACATCCAATTTATTACTTATTTAAAAGAACTTGTAAATGAAGGGAAAATATCCGTTGAAAGAATTGATGATGCAGTTACAAGAATTTTAAGAATAAAATTTATGATGAAGTTATTTGAACGTCCATATACCGATAAAAAGTTAACAAAATTAGTCGGTTCACAAAAACATAGAGACGTTGCACGTCAATGCGTTCGCGAATCATTGGTTTTATTAAAAAATGACGGTATTTTACCGTTAAAGAAAAATTTACAGCATATTCATGTAAGCGGAACAGGTGCAGATAATTTAGGACGTCAGTGCGGAGGTTGGACAATAGCATGGCAAGGTGCCGAAGGGAATGTACTTTCAGGCGGAACTACTTTTTTAAATGCGGTAAAACAAACAGTTTCAAAAAATACTAAAGTAACTTATTCAATTGACGGTACTAATGTTGACGGTGCTCAATTTGCAATTATTGTTGTAGCAGAAAAACCTTATGCCGAAATGTTCGGTGATACTACTAATTTAGTTTTAAGTCCCGAAGATTTAGCAGCAATCGAAAATGTTAAAAAAGCTAAAATTCCTTATGTTGTTGTTCTCTACTCAGGAAGACCCCTAATAATTAATGATGTTTTACAAAATGCAAATGCATTTGTTGCTGCTTGGTTACCGGGAACTGAAGGAAAAGGCGTGACTGATGTACTTTTTGGTGATTATAACTTCAAAGGTAAATTGCCTATTAGCTGGCCACGCAATATGGAACAACTACCAATAAATATCGGTGATACTAATTACGATCCGTTATTTAAGTTTGGTTTTGGCTTAAATTATAAAAAATAAATTTATCGGATAGGTTAGCCTATCCGATTTTCATTTTAAAACAAATATATAATGATATGAAACTTTCAATTTCTTTACTTTTTATTGCTTTATTAATTTTTGTCGGTTGTAAATCTGATGATACACCGGAATATGAATATCCAAATGTTATTTCCGGAAAAATTATGGACGAAAACAATAACCCTTTGGGAAAAGCTGCCGTATTTTTAGCTACGCGCCCCGAAATGAATCCCGTTTGGACTAATGACAACGGTTATTTTAGGATTGAAAATGTTCCAGTTGATAGACATAGATTACGTATAAGTAGAGTTGGATATAAAACTACCGAGGTAGATGTGCCGACTGCAGTTAGCGGTATATCGAATGTTAATGCTAATCTTAGTAAATTGACCTACGATGTACCGACAAGCAAGCCAAAATCTAAATTACATGTACGATTAAACGGTAAGCAATTGGAAACAGATTTTGACGGTGACGGCGCTTATACAAAATTTTATGTAAAAGGAGTTGCATTTTCACCAACTCCAATAGGAAATTTACCTATAACAACAAAATTGCTTGATAGATGCATAACATACCTAAAAGAACTTAACGTTAATACTGTTAGAACTTACTCTGGTGTGGATAAATATTTTTTGGCAAAAGCACAAGAAAATAATATCTCTGTCATACTTGGTTATTGGGTTGATTACAAACTAAAATTAAGTGATACACTTGTAAGAAAACAAATTATTGAAGATTTTCAAAATTTTGTTATTGAATATAAAGATTACAAAGCGGTGTTAATGTGGAATTTAGGAAACGAACAAAATTATCAAAACGGAAATAATCCCTACTGGTATACTTTATGCCAAGAATTAGCAATTGCTGCTTATAAAATTGAAGGAGAATATTATCATCCGGTAGCTATTAATAACGGAGCATTTAGCAATATTGGAAGCCGTTCTATGTCTGCAGACGATAGCTATTTAACTTATATTGATTTATGGGCTTCTAATATTTATCAGTGGGATTTGGGTCCAAACTTAGTGGAATATAAAAATAAAACAAAAAAACCTGTGGTACTTACTGAATGGGGAGTTGATGCTTTGGATAATAGAACTTTGACCGAATACCAAGATACACAGGCAGAGTTTATAATGAATAACTGGATTCAAATTGTTACAGCCGGCGATATGTGTATTGGCGGAACCGTATTTGAATTTACCGACGAGTGGTGGAAAGATACAGACCCATGGAGTCATGAAAACTACGGAGGTTATCAATCTAATACTCATCCGGATGGCTTTAGTAATGAAGAATATTGGGGTTTAATTGCATTATCTCCGGATTCCGATAATGACGGACTTGACGAGTGGACACCCAGAAAAGCATTTTATACGTTAAAAACTTTATTTAAATAATTTTGGTTTATTATGAAAATATTTTTAATCTCGATATCGTTTTTACTATTACCTTTAACTTATGTTTATTGTCAATCCGATATTTTTTATACTTCCAAAGGAACCGAAATTATAGATTTGAACGGAAAACCGATTCTTTTGAAAGGTATAAATTTGGGAAACTGGTTAGTACCGGAAGGTTATTTTATAAAATTTAAGGAAATTAACTCCCCCACAAGAATTTACAATTTTTTTAATATTTTGTTAGGTAAGTCCGAAGCTAAAAAGTTTTGGGATTTATATTATAAAACTTATATAACCGAAGAGGATATTAAACTAATAGCTAAACTCGGTTTTAATTCTGTTCGCGTCCCTTTTCATTACTCACTTTTTGTTAACGATGAAAACGAATTAAAAGGGATTGGTTATTCATTATTGGATAGCTTAATCGGCTGGTGTAAAAAAGAAAATATCTCGGTATTACTTGATATGCATTGTGCACCCGGCGGACAGACCGGTGATAACA
>CALGLM010000400.1 GCA_937930275.1 uncultured Ignavibacteria bacterium | reverse complement strand
GAGATTACGTACGGTGACTGGAGTTCAGACGTGTGCTCTTCCGATCTCGCCTTTTATAATTCCTACTCCGGCAATTGAACCTGTAATAGTGTGGGTTGTACTAACAGGAATTCCTAATATTGTTGCAAAAATAATAGTTAAACCGGCAGAAGATTCAGCACTAAAACCGCCGAATGCATTTAATTTTGTCATTCGCATGCCAAGTGTTTTTATTACTTTCCAGCCACCTATTAAAGTACCCAATGAAATAATAGAATAACTTGAAAATTCAACCCAGAAGGGAACTTCAAAGGTGGGAATTAACGCATTTGAAAATAGTACTAATGTAATAATACCCATTGTTTTTTGAGCATCATTTGCACCGTGGCTAAGACTATATAAACCGGCAGATACAAGCTGTAACTTTCTAAACCAATGATCTACTTTATGCGGTTGAGAATTTCTTACTAACCAAAGAGTTGCAATAGAAAAAACAATAGAAATAACAAAACCAATTATTGGTGCAAGAAAGATAAATACAAAAACCTTTACAAATCCCGAAGCTATTATTGATGAAGCTCCTGCTTTTACAAGAGCAGCACCGCCTAATCCACCGATAATGGCATGCGAAATACTGATAGGGAAACCCATATGAGTTGCAAAAGCACTTGTTAAAATAGCGCCGAATAAGGAAGCAAAAATAACCGAATTACTAACTATATCAGTAACAACAATTCCGCTACCGATAGTTTTTGCTACACCAACACCAAAAGTAAAAGCAGCAACAAAATTAAAAAAAGCAGCCCAAATAACCGCTTGTGTAGGAGTTAAAACACGGGTTGATACAACAGTTGCTATTGAATTTGCGGCATCATTCATTCCGTTGTAAAAATCGAAAATAAATGCCATTAAAATAATAATGAGAGGGAATATTTCCATAAGTTATCTTTTAAGAATTTTTTACATAAACTGTTAAAATTTGATTAGCACACTGCTGACATTTATCAACTGTGTATTCTAACATTTCTAACATTTCTTTTTTCTGAAGTAAAGTTAAAACATCTTTTTCTTCGGCAAATATTTTCTTTAATGTTTGTTGAAACAATAAATCTGCCTCTGCTTCAATATCTTTTACAATTTTAACTTCGTTAATAGTGTTTTTACCGCTCTTTAATTCTTTAATTGCAGCAGATAGTTCTTTTACCGATAAAGTAATCATATCTACCATTTTATCTGCAGAATCCATTACGCTATGAAAATTATAAATTTCAATTCTAATTACTAACGATTTAATTGCATCGCTAATTCCTTCAATCTTTTTAGCCAAAGCCAAAATATCTTCTCTATCAAAAGGAGTAATAAAGGTTTTGTTTAATCTTTTTACAATTCTTGATACAACTTCGTCGCAGCGATGTTCTAATGATTTTATTCTCTGAATTGTTTCATAATCGTATGGCAATTGTTTAAATAAAGCCTGATTTAATTGAGCCATTTCATAAACATTCGAAATTAATTCGTTAAAATCATCGAAGTATTTGTCTTCTTTTGGTTTAAAGAACTTTAACATGTTGTTTCCGTATTAATTATTTTAATTTATCAACAAAATCTAAATTTTATATGATTAAAAATCAACTTAAATAATGCAAAATTAAAAACTTAACAATTTGTTAACAGTCTAAAAAATGCAATTAACAGGTAATTATAAGTGTTATTAGTTGTTAAAAATACTTATATTTGTGATATTAATTATTTAGGTGATATTGATTAATAAATATAAAAATATTGTTGTAATAGGCGGAAACGCTGCGGGTCCTGCTGCGGCTGCAAAAGCTAAACGTGTTAGTCCCGAATCTGAAGTGATATTGCTTGAAGCAGGAGAATTTATTTCTACAGGAACCTGCGAGCTGCCATATTTATTAGAAAATACCATTAATGACTATAGGAGTATAATATTTTTTGACGAAAAAACTTTTTTTGAAGAAAAAAAAGTATTAGTCAAAAATTTTTCAATCGTAAAAAGTATTAATAGAAAACAAAAGCAGCTTTTTGTTTACGATAATAAAAAAAACGAAAACTATATTTTAAATTATGATAAGCTTGTTTTAGCAACCGGTTCATATATCCCTAATATACCGGAAATTATTGAAAGTCCGTTTAATTTTTCAAAATTCAAAACAATTAATGATTTTTTTAAAATATCAGACTTTATAAAAGATAAGGGAAAAAATAAAATACTAATTTTAGGAGCCGGTTTCACGGGCTTAGAGCTATCTGATGCATTGACCAATATCGGTAAATCAGTTGTATTATTTGATAAACGTAAAGTATTTTATGAAAATAGTGATGAAAGTTATGAGTATATAAAAAAGATTATTCAAAACAAAGGGATTGAACTATTAGATCAGCAGGAAAAAATAGAGTTCATATATAAAAATAATAATATTACACATTATAAACTTAATGGAAGAGTTTTTGAAGTTGACTATGTTGTACAATGTACCGGTGTAAGACCCAATAATTATTTAGGCGAGAGTTCTGCACTTGTTTTAGGCAGCTATGGAGGCTTAAAAGTTGATAGCAAATTAAAAACAAGCGATAGTAATATTTTTGCGGCAGGAGATAATATTGAAGTTCAAGAATTTGTTACCGGTAAATACATATACATGCCTATTGCTACATTAGCCCGTAAATTTGGACACATTGCCGGCGAAAATGCTGCCGGTGGTAATAATTTTATACATCCCGTGATTAAAAATATTACCTTTAAATTTGGAAAAAATACATTTGCATTTATCGGACTTTCTTTAAATGCAATAAAGCAACATAATTATAGATTTATGAAAGTTTATGCAGCCTCAAATAGTTTGGTGCATGTAATGCCTAATTCGGAAAAGGTTTATGGTATTTTATATGTTGATGCAAATTCAAATTTAATATTGGGGGCGGAATTTTGGGGAAATAATATTGCAGCAAGCTATGCTGACATAATTTCCATATATATTAAAAATAGAATAAAAGCAAATAACTTGGAGGACGAAATGTTTAACTATTCTCCTCCGGTATCTCCTATGATAAATTTGCTGAATATTTTGGGACAAAAATTAAAGAAGGAGAGATAAATGTTTAACGTTTTAGAAAATCCTTTAGTTAAAAGGGATATTACTTATTTAAGAGATAAAGAAACAAAAGAATACCAATTTAGGTTAGCACTAAAACGAATTTCTTTTGCATTAGCTATTGAAGTAGGAAAACATTTGGAATTGGTTGAAAGAGAAGTTATAACCCCTTTAGAAAAAACTGTGGGGTATAGATTAAAATATCAAACTATACTAATTCCGGTTTTAAGAAGCGGTTTAAGCATGGTTGATGCATTTACGGAGATGATACCAGATGCAAAAGTCGGGCACATTGGATTGCAGAGAGATGAAAAAACCTTGCTACCTGTGGATTATTATTATAAAACACCTAAAAATTTAGATACTTCAAAAGTTTTAGTATTAGACCCAATGCTTGCTACGGGAGGAAGTGCGATTGCGGCAATTGATTCTTTGAAAAAAAGAGGAGCATGCGATATATTTTTTGTTAGCTTAATTGCTGCTCCGGAAGGAGTAAAAAAACTGCAAAATTCTCATCCGGACGTAAAAATATTTACTGCTTCTTTGGATAGAGAACTTAATGAGAACGGATTTATTTTGCCAGGTTTAGGAGATGCAGGTGATAGGACATTCGGTACTATATAGTATTATAGCCTTTTTTGTTTTTTTTAATTCGTTAAATGCAGGAAGTTATCCAAATAAAAATGTTGATAGGTTAATAAGCTCGGGAGCAGATTATTTACTTAATCATAATTATGAAGCAGCAAAGTATAAATTTATTGAATTAAATAAGTTATATCCAAAATTACCTTTAGGTAAAATTTATTTAGCAGTTTTGGAAATTGCTGTTTCCCTTGAATATTCCGAGAAATTTAACGAATATAAAATTGAAAAATTATTAGATGATGCTAAAGAACTTAGCGATAGTCTTTACAAAAGTAATAAAAAAGATTTGTGGAACACATATTTTGTAGCACTTTCCAAAGGTTATGATGCTTACTATAAAGGAATGAACGGCGATTATCTATCAGCAATTACAAACGGTATCTCTTCTATCTCTTATTACGAAAAATGTCTGGAATTAGATTCCTTATTTTACGACTCTTATATTGCATTAGGAACATATTATTATTGGAAAAGTGCTAAAACAAAATCGTTAACGTGGCTTCCGTTTGTTTCCGATGATAGACCTTTGGGTAAAAGACTTCTTGAAAAATCTGTTTATAAAGATACATACGGACGGTTTTTAGGCGCTTATAGTTTAGTGTGGATATATATTGAAAATAAAGAATTAAATAATGCTATAAATTTATGCAAAGATGTGCTGAAAGAATACCCAAATAATAGGTTATTTAAATTATCGTTGGCAAGAATATACACCGAAATTGATAAAAATAAGGCTATTGCATTATTTAATGAAGTATTAAATGCGGTAATGCAACTTGATAGAAATAATCATATTACGGAAATTGAATTAAAGCATAAAATAGCAATGCAATATAACGACTTAGGTAAATATGAAAAGGCATTAGAGTATTGTAACAATATTTTGCAAATAAAACTTAAAGATAGATACGCAAAAGAACAGCTATCAAGTAGGCTTGAACGAGTAAAGAATTTAAAAGAGGAATTATTAGATAAATTAAAAAAATAGGTTGATTGTTTCCTGTATTTTATTTATCATAAATTCTAAAAAAAATAAAAAAATATGGCAATTTCACCGATAAAACAGAAGAAAATGCTTGATGAGTTAATCGATTCTTGTCGTGCAAACTTACCAAAAGCTAATATTGACTTAATTACGAAAGCTTTTATGCTAAGTTTTGAATCTCACAAGAACGATTCACGCGAATCGGGAGCACCCTATTTCACCCATCCTTATGCAGTAGCACGTATTATTGTTGATGAAATTCCCTTAGATGATACTTGTGTAATTGCAGCATTGTTGCACGATGTTGTTGAAGACACAGAAGTAAGTCTAAATTTTATTCAAAATGAATTTGGTAAAGAAGTAGCAGATATAGTTGACGGTGTAACTAAAATAAGCGGAATTTTTAGAGGACTTGAAATTCAAAAAGCAGAAAACTATCGAAAATTAGTTATTTCGATGATTAATGATGTTAGAGTTATTTTAGTTAAATTTGCAGATAGACTTGATAATATGCGTACATTAAACTACTGCTCTCCCGAAAAACAAATGAGAGTTGCAACTGAAACTCGAGAAATTTATGCTCCGTTTGCCCATAGACTTGGATTAGGGCAATTAAAGTGGGAAATGGAAGATTTAGCATTTAAGTATTTAAATAGAGAAGCATACGATACTATAGCTCGTAAAGTTGCAAACACAAGAAGAGACAGAGAAAATTATATTGCAAAGTTTTGTGCTCCCATTATGGAAAAATTAAATGAGTATAAAATTCAATATTCTGTTGGCGGAAGACCGAAGCATTTATATAGCATATATAAAAAGATGATAAATCAAAACAAAAGTTTTGAAGAGATTTATGACATTTTAGCTATTAGAATAATTATTGAAAATAACGATGAAGCATTATGTTTTCTTGCACTTGGTTTAGTAAACGGGGTTTATAAAAACGTTCCGGAAAGATTTAAGGATTATATAACGGTTCCTAAAAAAAATAATTATAAATCAATACATAATACTGTTGTTGGTCCGGAAGGAAAGCTCGTTGAAGTACAGATTAGAACAAGAGAGATGCACGAGATAGCAGAAAGAGGAATTGCAGCACACTGGAAATACAAAGAAAATATAACAAAAAGTAATGTTGATGTAGAAGGTTGGATTAATTGGGCTCGTGATATTTTTGAAACTTCCGGCAAGGGTGATTCTACAAAAGAATTAATTAGTACTTTCAAAAAAACATTAAGTCAAGAAGAAATTTTTGTATATACACCTAAAGGCGACCTTAAGCAATTACCGTTAAATTCAACACCTGTTGATTTTGCTTTTGAAATACATAGCAATATTGGATTACACTGTATTGGGGCAAAAGTTAACGGAAAAATTGTACCATTAGATACGGCATTAAAAAGCGGTGATCAGGTAGAAATAATTACTTCAAAAAACCAACATCCAAACCGAAGTTGGTTACAGTTTGTTCAATCAAGTAAAGCCAAATCTCATATCAATAGGTTTATTAATAAAAAAGAAGAGAAACTTATTGAAGACGGTAAAGAGATGTGGGAAAAGAAACTAAAAAAGATGAAAAAATCTTTTTCTACCGATGAGTTAAATAGGTTAATTAAAAAACATAAATATGATAATTTTAATAGTTTTTACACTGCAATTGCACTTGATAAAATTAAAATTGATACCTTATTTGCGGAAGAGGAGGAGGTTGCAAAACCTGTTGTTTCGGAATTTGAGTTTGAAGATTTTGCAAAAATTACCAGAACCGATGTAGGCGGAGTTATAATTGAAGGGGATGTTAGAGGAGTGAACTATGCATACGCAAAATGTTGCAATCCTATTCCCGGAGATCCAATTGTGGGTTTTATAACTACCGGCGAAGGAATAAAAATTCATCGCAAAAATTGTGATAACGTGCTGCAACTTGGTGAAAAGAATCACGAAAAATTTATACGTGCCGAATGGTCAAAAACTATTCAGCAAAATTTTGTTGGAGCTATTTCAATAAAAGGAGAGGACTCACCCGGTTTGTTAATGGTTATAACTAACAACATAAATTCATATAAAAACACAAATATTAAAGGTATTAACTTAAATACGGAAAGAAACCATTTTAGCGGAATAATTACAGTTTATATTCAAGATTTAGAGCACTTGAATAGACTAATTGAA
>CALGLM010000399.1 GCA_937930275.1 uncultured Ignavibacteria bacterium | reverse complement strand
CGTGGTTGGGATGATGACTTTGATACAGATTTTGGATATAGCGGAAAATTGCAATTTTTAGTTGCAATAAGGGATGCAGAAATTGCAGATCAATCATCTTCAAACGGTTTTGAATCTGATAATGACGGATCGGGCTCATTAAATACTCCGAGAACTGCTCCCACATGGTATAATGTTACTATGGTAGGACCACAAAAAGAATTAACAACAACTTATAATTCGTTGTTTAAGAGAGGAATGCATTTAAGACGTTCATCGCAAAATAAAATTCATAATACAATAATTATGGGATGGCCGACCGGTGTATTATTGGACGGTAAAAATTTAATTAACGATGCAATTGCCGGTAATAGTTACTTGAAAAATTGTATTGTAGCAGGTTCATCTAAAAAATCTATTGATACAACAAGCTCGGTTGCCGGTTTTGATCCTAATAGTTGGTTTACTAATAACGGCGGAAGAGTATTGGCAAATACAAATGATTTAAATTTAACAGATCCTTTTAACTTAAATGCTCCAAATTTTTTACCTTTACAAGGTTCACCTGCGTTAATAGGCGGAGCCACTCCTCCCAATGACGGATTTTTTGACGTAACTGCTACTTACATCGGTGCTTTTGGTACAAAAAATTGGATGCAAGGGTGGACTAAATTTAACTTAGTAACTTCCGAGGTCGTTTTACAAGGAGATATTACATTAGATATGACTTTGACAAGCGATAAAGTTTATAAATTAGTTGATATTGTTCGAGTTCAAGCTCCGGCCACATTAACAATTCAAGCCGGTACGGTAATTTACGGAGATAACGCAACCAAAGGTTCATTAATTATTAAACCGGGTGCAAAAATTATGGCAATTGGTAACGAGTTTAATCCAATTGTTTTTACAAGCCAATTTGCAATGCAGGGTAGTACGCAAGAGCCCACATACGGAGATTGGGGCGGTATAATATTGTTGGGTAACGCACCAATTAACGTTCCAGGCGGAACATCAACTATTGAAGGACCGGGTGACGTTTACGGCGGTAATAATCCTGAAGATAACAGCGGTATTATGAGTTATGTAAGAATTGAATACCCCGGCATAGCTTATTCTTTAAATAACGAAATAAACGGTTTAACATTTGGCGGTGTAGGGCGCGGTACACAAATAGATCATATTCAAGTAAGTTATAGCGGTGATGATAGTTATGAATGGTTTGGCGGTAATGTAAACTGTAAATATTTAGTTGCTTATCGTGGTTGGGATGATGACTTTGATACAGATTTTGGATATAGCGGAAAATTGCAATATTTAGTTGCATTAAGAGATCCTCAAATTGCAGACCAATCATCATCAAACGGATTTGAATCGGATAATGACGGGTCCGGTTCGTTAAACGAACCGAGAACTTCCCCAACATGGTATAATGTTACTTTAGTAGGTCCGCAACCGGAATTAAACTCGGCTTACAATTCATTGTACAAACGAGGAATGCACTTAAGACGTTCATCGCAAAATAAAATTACAAATTCCGTAATTATGGGATGGCCGACAGGCGTTTTACTTGACGGTAAAAATTTAATTAACGATGCAATAGCAGGAAACAGCTATCTAAAAAATTGTATTATAGCCGGTTCATCAAAAAAATCGATTGATACAACAGGATCGGTCATCGGATTTGATCCGAATAGTTGGTTTACTAATAACGGCGGCAGAGTATTAGGAACAACAGCAGAAGTAATGTTACAAGATCCGTTTAATCTTTTGGAGCCAAACTTTATGCCTAAAGAAAACTCACCTATATTAACAGGTGCGGTTACACCTCCGAATGACGGATTTTTTGATACTGATGCAGCTTTTGTAGGAGCATTCGGTTACACTAATTGGTTAAACGGATGGACAAGGTTTAATAAATTAACAAGTGTTAAAGTTGAAGAAAACTTTAATTCAATACCGGTTAATTTTGAACTAAGCCAAAACTATCCAAACCCGTTTAACCCAAATACAACAATTAAATTTAGCTTACCTGAAGCAGCAAATATAAAATTAACCGTATATAACATCTTAGGTCAGCAAGTAAGCGAATTGGTTAACGACTATAAAGCTGCAGGTTCATATTTAGTTAATTGGAATGCCGAAAATCTTTCCAGCGGTATTTACATATACCGATTAGAATCGGGTAATTTTAGCATAAGTAAAAAAATGACCTTGTTAAAATAAAATCTCTCTCCCTCCTCCCTTATTGACCGGGGCTGTTTTGGCAGCCCCTTTTTATTTTTATAATTGGGTTTATATATGTAAGTTAATGAAAAAAATAGACTTGAAAATTGCCTTTTACGAGAAAAATTTGTATATTAAATGTCTATATTTTTAAAAAAACATATTCAATAACCCTGCTCTCATATAAAAATTATGAGGGCCTTAAGCCCGTAGGGAGGAAAAAGTGAAAGTAAAAAACTATGAAAGTGTAATTATTTTAAATGCTACACTTGAAGACGAACAAATCGAAGTTTCACTAAATAAGATTTTAGAAAGCATAAAATCTTATGGCGGTGAAATAAAAGACTTGGACAAATGGGGAAGAAAAAGATTAGCTTACCCGATTGAGAAAGCAAAAAGCGGATATTATGTAGTTATTCGTTTTGCAGCCCCCACCGAAGCGATTACACGCATTGAAAGAGTATACCGATTAGACGAAACAGTAATTCGCTTTTTGACAGTCGAATTAACCAAAGAAGCACTTGAGTATTTTGAATCGCAAAAAGGTAAAGCAAGTGAACTTGCCGCACAAGCAAACGATGAAAACTCAAATAGCAGCGATAAGGTTAGTGACGAAGGTCAGAAGTAAACTAAATTCAGTTAACGGAGGAAAGGTATGGCTGAATTAAAGATGCCTGAACTTAATAGTGTGATTGTTGCCGGTAATTTAACTAAAGATCCGGTGTTTCGTCAAACATCCAATAGTACACCTGTAGTAAATTTTCATGTTGCTGTTAACAGACGTTATAAAGATAGCGGTAATAATTGGCAAGAAGATGTTTGTTATGTAGGAGTAGTAGCATGGAATAAATTGGCGGATAGCTGCAAAGACAGATTGATTAAAGGAAGTGCTGTTTTAATTGACGGTGAATTGCAAAGTCGCACATTTAAAACTGAAGACGGTAAAAATAGAACCGTGGTTGAAATTAAAGCTAAAAGAATTCAATTTTTGAATAAATACAGCAAGTTGCCGGATGATATTGGTATTAGCCAAGATGCGGAGCTTGATGATTCCAGCTTTGAAGATAATTCGTTTGATAAATTTTTAACTGACGAAGAATCAAGCTTAATTAAAGATTAAAAAATCGGAGTAATATAAAAATGAAAACTAAAAGAGTTAAAAGAGTAATAGAAGAATATATCGATTACAAAGACGCAAAAAAATTAATTAAATTTGTAACGGACCAAGGAAAAATAATTCCTCGTAGAATTACGGGATTAAGCGCAAAGCAGCACAGAGAATTAGTAACGGCTATAAAAAGAGCAAGACAGATTGCTATTATGCCTTATGTTTCCGAAGCAATTAAATAATTATAGGAGAAATTTTAGATGAAAGTAATATTAAGAAAACACTTCGAAAATTTAGGTGAAGTAGGAACTGTAGTTGAAGTAAAAGATGGTTATGCACTTAATTATTTAATTCCGAGACAATTAGCTTACTTAGCTACAGAAGGAAACATTAATGCCTTAAAAGAAGAGAAAAAACAAGCAGCAGCTAAAGAAGTAAAAGAACTTGAAGCAGCTAATAAATTAAAAGTAGAATTGGAAAAAACATCTGTATCTATTTTAGTAAAAGTAGGTGAAGAAGAAAAATTATTTGGTTCTGTAACAGCTCAAGACGTTGCTGCAGCATTAAATACAAAAGGTTTTGATATCGATAAACGCAAAATCGATTTAGCTGAACCTATTAAAGCATTAGGAATACATGACGTAAACGTAAAATTACACCCAAAAGTTATTGCAGTTGTTAAAACTTGGGTTGTTAAGGAAGACGCATAATTTTACCGGCTTTTTAGCCGGTTTAATATTTGTAAATGTTCATTTAATTTACCATTTAATAATTAAATCATAATGAAATTATGAAAGAACTAAGATTTAGACTTTTTATGATTCTCTTTTTTGCCGGCTTAAGTATATATCTGCTTTATCCGACATTTAAGGATTATCAAAATAACAAAGAAATTAGAACAAAAATTGAAAGCTACAAAAAAGAGATTAAAAAACTTAATCCTACAATTTCTGCTTCTGATTTAAGAAAATTAGCCCTTACCAAAGAAGACAGCATAAAAAACAATGATGCCGGTTATAAATCTGCGCGTGAAAAACGTATGAAACTTGGCTTGGACTTACAAGGCGGTATGTATTTGGTAATGGAAGTAAATACCGGAAAATTGCTTGAAAAATTAGCAAAAGATCCAGATAAAGAATTTAATACAGCAATAAAAGAAGCACAAGACCAAGTTAAAATTACCGATGAAAATATTGTTAACGTTCTTGCTTCTAAACTGCAGGCAAAAGGAAAAAGATTAAGCCGCTATTTCGGCACTATACGAGATGATGATGCTAAAATTATTTCCAATTTGCAGAAACAGGAAGACGATGCAGTTGCCCGTGCAATCGAAATTATTCGTAACAGAGTTGACCAATACGGTGTATCTGAACCGAGCATTCAAAAACAAGGTTCACGTAGGATTGTAGTTGAATTACCAGGTGTTGCTAAAGAAGAAGAAGCCAAAAGACTTGTTCAAGGTAGTGCATTATTGGAATTTCGTTTAGTTAAAGAAGGGGATGTAACAGTTCCTGTTATGCAGCGTATTGATGATTTATTAGCCGGCAAAATTCAGTTTGATAGTACCGGTGCAATAGATACTACTTTAGTTGCTAAAGCTGACTCTACAAATGAAAAAGACCTTTCAAAAGAAGAATTTGTAAAACAACATCCGTTTTTTGGACTTGTAATGGTAAATACACGCGGTCAGTTTTTAGAAAGTTACGTTAACGAAAAAGATAAATCCAAATTGGTTCAAATATTAAGCCGTGAAGACGTACAGCGTGTAATTCCCGATAATAGTGAATTTATTTTTAGTGCTAAACCTGAAATTGAATCTCAAGGTGAAAAACTTTACAAAGTTTATTTTGTAAATAAAAATCCGGAGTTAACCGGTGATAAAGTTGTTGACGCTATGGCTAACATCGACCAGCAGACAACAGCTGCAATAGTAAATATGCAAATGGATAGCGAAGGCGCAAGAGAGTGGTCACGCATTACCGGTGGTAATATCGGTAGAAGATGTGCCATCATGTTAGACGGTGTAATATATTCCGCACCCGAAATTAAATCGAAAATTCCTTCGGGAAGTTCTCAAATTTCCGGAATGGCAAATTTGGAAGAAGCAAAGTTACTTGAAATTGTATTAAAAGCAGGTGCATTACCGGCTCCTATTGATGTTATTGAAGAACGTACCGTCGGTCCGTCATTGGGACAAGATAGTATTACACAAGGATTTAATTCCGCATTATTGGGCTTTTTATTAGTTGCCGTATTTATGTTAATTTACTATAGACAGTTAGGTATGGTTGCCGATTTCGGTTTATTGTTTACAATCTTATTTACTCTTGGTATTCTTGCAGGTTTCCAGGCAACATTAACCTTACCCGGTATAGCAGGTATAGTACTTACAATGGGTATGGCGGTTGATGCTAACGTAATTATCTACGAGCGTATGCGTGAAGAGATGAGAAGCGGAAAAACATTTAAGGCTGCAATTGACAGCGGATTTTCAAATTCGTTTTCAGCTATCTTCGACTCAAACATTACTACATTTTTTACAGGTATAATACTTTATCAATTTGGCAGTGGTCCTATTCAAGGTTTTGCATTAACACTTATGATAGGTATCGGCTCAACATTATTTAGTGCTTTGGTTATATCTCGTGTAGTATTAGAGCTTATGGCTGTAAAAGGCATGAAATTAAAAATAGTATAGCGATTGGGAGATAATTGACAAATGAATATATTTGATAATCAAATTGATTTTTTAGGTAAAAGGAAAATGTTTTATGTAATTTCCGCTACCTTGTTTATTCTTAGTATAGTTGGAATTATTATAAGAGGTTTACAATTCGGTATTGACTTTAAAGGTGGTACTGAAATTGCATTACAGTTTGAAAAACCGATACAAATTAATGAAGTAAGAAAAGAATTTGATAAATTGGGACTCGGTAACGTTGAAATTAAGACTTTCGGCGGAGAATCCGGCGTTTTATTAAGAACCGATTTACAAGAAATTCCAAAAAATGTATTCCCAAAAGTTACTGCGGGTATTGAAAAAGCGATTGACGGAATATTAACAACAAACAAAAAAGTTGCAGAAACAACTAACAACTTTGTTGTTTTTGAATTTGATTCTTCTTCCTATGCAAATTTGGTTTACGAAAAATTAAACGAACAAGGTTTCCAAGCATCACTTGTTGAGCAAAGCCCCGATAATAAAAAAATATCAGTTCGTGTAGGTATCTCAGATTGGATTAAAGAAAACTTTTCTGCAGATATTAAAAATAATAATTTTAATATTGTACGTGAAACAGTTGTCGGTCCAAAAGTAGGCGGTGAATTAAAACGTGACGCATTAGTTGCGGTCGGGTTATCGTTACTTGTTATTATGATTTACTTAGGTTTCCGTTTTAAGTTTACATTCTCTATCGGTGCGGTAATAGCATTGTTCCACGATGTGGTTATTACATTAGGAATGTTTGCCTGGTTGTATAACTTGATTCCGGGGCTTAACTTAGAAATTTCTGTTAGTGTTGTTGCTGCGTTTTTAACTTTAGTAGGTTATTCAATTAACGATACCGTTATTATATTTGACCGTATTAGAGAAAACTTTAAGATACACAAAACTGCTGAAATTCAAGAAAATATGAATAATGCAATTAACAAAACATTAAGACGTACAATTATGACCAGCTTTACCACTTTAATAAGTGTTATAGTATTGTTAATATTTGGCGGTGAAGTTTTAATGGGTTTTGCATTCTGTTTATTCTTCGGTATTGTTTACGGTACTTACTCTTCAGTTTTCGTAGCAAGTGCTTTTGTTTTGGATTATACTCTTAAAAAGGGTGATAAAATATCATTTTAATATAATGCATAAAAAGCTGCTCAAAAATAATATTGAGCAGTTTTTTTGTTATAAAACAGAGTTAATAATAAATGACTGTTATATTTTCAAAAAAATGTGAATTGGGTTTACAGGCAGTCCTATTACTTTCAACTTTAGATAAAGATGCTTTAGTTAATTCCGGTTATGTTGCCGAAACATTAAAAGTTCCGAAAGAGTTTGTTTCTAAAGTAATGCAGACATTAACAAATGACGGTATTATCGGCTCAAAAAAAGGACATAACGGTGGCTTTTATTTGGCAAAAAACCCTGGTGAAATTAAACTAATTGATATAGTGAAGTCTTTGGACGGACTAAATGTTTTTAACCAATGCGTTTTGGGTTTTCCGGGATGTAGCCACGAAAAACCTTGTCCCGTGCACGATACTTGGGGCAAAATTAGAGACGAAGCTTTTAAGATGTTAAGTGAGCAATCTTTATCCGATGTTAAAGATAAAGTTATTGCAAAAATTAATACTTTATAGTTTTACTGTAAAATTTACGGGCTTATCCAATAATTCAAGTCTTCTTGTCAAAGATTCTTTAAGTGCTGTAAATTCTTTTTCGTATTTTTTATCTATCGGCATAGAAGAGGGGAAATCCATTGTTAAATAATTAATCGGAGTGTTCCCTTTCCAGAATCGGAAATCTAAATGCGGACCGGTAGATAATCCTGTACTTCCTACATATCCTATTACATCACCTTGTTTAACACGTGCACCCGCTCTTATTCCTTGTCCGTATTTTGATAAGTGCATATAACCGGATAAATATCCGTTAGGATGTTTTATTCTAACGTAATTGCCCGCACCACCTTTATATCCGGCTTCAATTACTATTCCTTCACCTACTGATTGAACCGGGGTTCCTATCGGGGCTGCATAATCAATACCCGTATGAGGACGGAAAACTTTTAATACCGGATGAAAACGTGCATTTGTAAATTTAGAACTTATTCTTGTAAACTTTAAGGGAGCTTTTAAAAAAGCACGTCTTAAACTATTGCCGTCTTTATCGTAATATTCAATTTTATCATCTATTTCGAAGGCAAATCCGTAATATTCTTTGTTTGTATGATTAAAATATGCAGCTTTAATTGTTCCTATATCTGCAAGTTTATCACCGACATATTCTTCTTCAAAAATAACAGAAAAGAAGTCCCCTTCCTGTAATGCATAAAAATCAATTTGCCAACCAAAAATTTCGCTCAACTTAAAAGCTAAAGCATCACTTAAATTTAACTTGTTAATAGTCGTGAATAAAGAATAATCAATCATACCGGTTACCGCATGCTCTTTATACGTAACTTCTTTTACGTCCTTATAAATTTTAACGGAATCGGAGAAATCTACAACTAAAAAATCTTTTTTATTTATTTCATAAACAAAATACTTAACGGTTTTTGAACTATCATCGGTTGAATAAATATAATAATCGTGCCCGGAATTAAATTTAGTAACAGGGAATATTTTATCAATATTTTGAGTTAACGAATAAATATTCGGAATATTATACTGTGATAATATTTCTGTAATATTTTGTCCGAGTTTTATTGATTCTATGTCTTCTTGTAATCCGGCAGTATTTAATTTGAAAATGTTTTTATTTATTTGTTTATTCAGTGTAATGTGTTTTTTAACTTCATTTTTTTCTGCACAACCGAAACTTAAAAATATAATAGTAATTATTAGTGTATAAAAGTACTTACTCATTAATTTTCCAATTATTTGTATAAAAATTTCCACCAAGAAGAATCTTTTTTAAGATATTTATCAAAGTATGCTAATATTGTTTTTGACCAAATAATACGCTTATCATACTCTAAAATATGATGGTCTTGACCGTCAACTTCAATTAATTCAACATCTTTTCCCAAAAGTTTTAAAGCTGTGTACATCTGCATGCTTTCACCCGGTGGCACGTTTGTATCGGAATTACCGTGTAATAATAACAACGGAGTAGTAATTTTATCGGCATTAAAAAGCGAACTATTGTTAACGTAAATATCCTTTCTATTCCAAGGAAAGCTATTTGCTGTAGCAACAGCGCTATAAGTATAACCCCAATAACCGTTACCCCAATAACTTGAAAGAGCAGAAATACCGGCATGTGATACGGCAGCAGAAAAAATATTAGTTTTTGTAATCAAATTTAATGTCATAAAACCGCCGTATGACGCCCCGATGCAGCCTAAACTTTTTGAATCTATTGCTTTATACTCATTTAACAGTGCTTTAGTTCCTTCAATAATTTCTTCAGCCGTAATTGTTCCCCAATCGTTAACGTGGTATGCACTAAATTCTTGCCCATATCCCGTACAACCGCTTGGTTCAAGCACATAAACAAAATAACCGTTTGCTGCCCAAATGTTTTTTGGGTAACGTCCTTCAAATTCCTTTTCAACCGGAGTTGTTCCTCCGTAATAATAAACAATACAAGGGTATTTTTTATTAGGGTCGTAATCTACGGGGTAGTGTACAAATCCTTCAATTGTTTTTCCGTTAGTTGCCTTAAAAGAAAAATCTTCAACTTTTCCTAATTTAATGTTTTTATATTGTTCACCTTCAGGTTCAAACAATAACTCAGATTTTTGGTTGGCGATATCAAATATCTTAACAACTCCGGGTGTGTTTACAGTAGCTCCATAATAAACTGCAACTGCACCCTTGTTGTCAAAATCGATAGCTCCTATTGTTTCTGCACCTAAGTTAAGCAAAGTATATCTATTTTGGTTAATTTCATATTTATATACATGTTCTACATTTTTATCGGTAGTATTAACAAAAATAGTATTTTTATCAGTATAATAAATTGCAGAAATACTCGGATTAAAATCTTTTGAGCATGCTTTTACTTGTTTTGTTTTTATATCGTACAAATATAATTGGGTATCGTAATCGTTCGCAATCATTCCTTCCGGAATGTTTAACCCTAAATTGTTAAATTCTGTAGGACCGCCTGTTACGGCAATTTTATCTCCTTCGGGCGAAAATGTAGCAGTGCCTCCCCAGTACATTGTAAATAAACTATCTGA
>CALGLM010000398.1 GCA_937930275.1 uncultured Ignavibacteria bacterium | reverse complement strand
TTGATGATAAATTAATTCAAAACATAAAAAAGGAACATGGTTATTAATAGAGGTTTTGTTTTAACATTATTTTTTTTATGTTCGGTAATTGTTGCCCAACATAAAGACTCGGTAAACACTTCTGCACCAAAAATTAATATTAATGCCACTGCCGAATTAAGGAATCATTTAGACGATCTTTTTAACGACAGTAATTTTTCCGGAGCAAGCTGGGGTGTTTTAATTAAATCCCTAAAAACCGGAGAAATATTATATAAACGAAATGCAGATAAATTTTTTATTCCTGCAAGTGACGTGAAATTATTTACAACGTCAGCTGCTCTATTGCTTTTGGGAGAAAACTACCGATATAAAACAAGATTTTACGCAGAAGGCGAAATTTACAAAGGAACTTTGTATGGTAATTTAATTATACAAGGTTCAGGTGACCCTACAATTTCTAATAGGTACATAGCCGGTGATGTTGATACAATTTTTTCGGCTTGGTGCGATAGCTTAAAAAGTAAAGGTATTTTTAGAATAGCCGGAAATTTACTTGGTGATGATGACGGATTTGATGAGAAAGGTTATGGTACAGGTTGGATGCGTGATTACGAGTATGCTTGGTTCGCAGCCCCTTCAGGTGCTTTAAGTTTTAATAACAATGTTATTAATATTTACATAAAACCTACGTCCAAAGATCTACCTGCTTCGGTTACGATTGAACCCAACGTAAAGAACTTATATTTTATTAATAAAGTACTAACTTCCGAAAACTCCGATAAAAATAGTATTCAGATTATAAAAAACAGAAAAAATGATGTTATTACTATAAAAGGAAATATCGGAGAAACCGATATACCCAAAACCGAATATATTGCAGTGGAAGACCCAACTGAGTACTTTGTTAGCGTATTTGAAAGTGTGTTAAAAAAACACGATATAGTTTTAGAAGGTTATGCAATTGATGCCGATAAAGAAGCCCATGCAATTGATTATTCAGAAACCACAAAATTGTTTGAGCATAAGTCTGTTCAATTAAAAGAAATTGTTAAAGAAATTAATAAAAACAGCAATAATTTTTACTCAGAACAACTGATTAAAACGATAGGATTAGAGATAAATAATTACGGAAGTATTGAAAACGGTGTAAAAGCGACAAGAAAAGTTTTTGAAAAAATGGGAATAAATATTGATAATCTACTGCTAAGTGACGGTTCGGGTTTAAGCAGGTTAAATTTAGTAACACCAAAACAAATTGTAAACTTGTTAAGTTATATGTATAAAAGTTCGGGTTATAAAAATTTTTATAATTCATTTCCTATTGCCGGTAGAGACGGTACACTTCAAAATAGGATGAAAAACACAGTTGCAGAAAATAATGTTAGGGGAAAACCGGGATTATTAAATAGTGTATCGGCAATTTCCGGATATTTAACAACAATTGAAGATGAGCCGATTGTATTTTCGATAATAGCAAACAACTACCTTGTACCGTCTTCTTTTGCACAATATATACAAGATACGGCACTTGTACGATTAATAAATTTTTCAAGAAAATAGCTTTAGGAGTAAAAATGGAAAACACATTTAACGAAGAAATGAACATTCTTACAAAAAGAAGGTTTGAGGAATTAGAAGAAATTAAAAAAATGGGAATAAATCCTTTTGCTTATAGTTTTGATGTTGATAACAAAAGTACAGATATAAAAGAAAATTATGACTTATTGGAAGGAAAGGACGTTAAAATTGCCGGTAGAATTATGGCAATTAGAAGAATGGGAAAAGCTTCTTTTGCACATATATTAGATGATAAAGGAAAAATTCAGATATATCTTAAAAAAGATGATATAAATGAAAAATACGATTTGTTTAAATTGCTGGATATAGGTGATATAATTGGTGTTGAAGGTTTTGTTTTTAAAACAAAAACCGGTGAAATATCTGTTCATACAAAAAAGCTTGAATTATTGGCTAAAACATTAAACCCAATTCCTATTGCTAAAGAGATTGTTGATGAAGCAGGAAACAAAACAATCTTTGATCAATTTGCAGACAAAGAACTAAGATACAGACAAAGATATGTAGATTTATTTGTTAACAGCGAAATTCGAGATGTTTTTGTAAAAAGAAGCAGAATTATTTCATCGATGAGAAGTTTTTTAGATTCAAAAGGATATCTTGAGGTTGAAACTCCGGTTTTACAACCGTTGTACGGTGGTGCTTCCGCAAGACCTTTTATAACTCACCATAACACATTAGATATGGAGTTATATCTTAGAATAGCAGACGAATTATATTTAAAAAGATTATTGGTAGGCGGCTTTACCGGTGTATATGAAATTTCAAAAGACTTTAGAAATGAAGGTATGGACAAAACACACAATCCTGAATTTACAATGATGGAATTGTATGTTGCATATAAAGACTACGAATGGATGATGAATTTAGTTGAATCTATGGTTGAACATATTGCAATTAAAATAAACAATTCAACAAAATTTAAAATTGACGAATACGAAATAGACTTTAAAGGTCCTTGGAAACGAGTTTCAATGGTTGATGAATTAAAGAATAGAACCGGACTCGATATTCTAAATTGTTCAAAAGAAGAACTTATTAAAGAATGTGAAAAGCAACACGTTAAACTTAGCGGTAAAGAAAGCAAAGGAAAATTAATTGATGAATTATTTGAAGCAACAATTCAACCGGAATTAATTCAACCTACATTTGTTATAGATTACCCGTTAGAAATTTCGCCGCTCGCTAAAAAACACAGATCTAAGGAAGGAATTGTAGAACGTTTTGAAGGATTTGTATTAGGCAGAGAAATATGCAATGCATTTAGTGAATTAAACGATCCTATTGATCAAAAAGAAAGATTCGAATCACAAGCTAAAGCAAGAGCCGAAGGGGATGACGAAGCTCAACAGATTGATGAAGATTTTATAAAAGCTTTAGAATACGGTATGCCTCCCACAGCAGGATTAGGAATAGGAATTGATAGATTGACTATGTTATTAACTAATCAACCTTCTATTAGGGATGTCATTTTATTTCCTTTAATGAGACCGGAAAAATAGTTTAATGCGAAAACTAATTATCCTTGCAATAATTTTTGTAACGGGCATAAATAACATTTATGCCCAAATAGAGAGTAATTCGGATAGTGTAAAAATTAATATTGCTATTGATTCATCAAATTCAGCATTACCAATATCCGAATTGAATACTATATATAAGTTTAGACCTTACGGCGACGATATTAATACACCAATTTTATTAGGCGTAAGCGGAATTGCTTTAGGAATTGGTGTTTCTGTACATTTATATAATTATAACGCATGGTGGAAAGATGATAGATCTTCTACGTTTAGAATTATGAACGACTGGAATTATGCCTTATGGATTGATAAAATAGGGCATTTTTACGGAACTACAATAGAAGCTCACGGATTATCAGCCGCTTTAGATGCAGCCAATATACCTCCTGAAGAAACCGCAATTATTTCGGCAACCGGTGCATTTTTATTTCAAACATTTGTTGAGATAGAAGACGGGTACGGAGCTCAGTGGGGTTTTAGCCCGGGTGATTTTGCTGCCGATTTTTTAGGTGCAGCATACCATTTATCCAAGTATTATTTTCCGGCTGTTCGTAATTATCAAGTCCGTGTTAGTTATTTTCCGTCAGAAGATTATAGAAACGGAAAACACAGAGACGGAAATATAAGTGATGATTATGAAGGGCAAAAATATTGGCTAAGCTTAAGAATGAAAGAAATTTTACCAAAATCTATTTCTAAATATTGGCCGTCTTTTTTAATGTTATCTGCAGGAATGGGTGTTAAAGATTTAGACGGAAGCGGAGGAGGTACAAGAGAAATATTTATTGGTTTGGATTTAGATTGGCAAGCTATTCCGATTCCGGGAAAATTTGGACAATTTGTAAAAAATACACTAAATTATTTTCACTTTCCGCTGCCGGGTATAAAAATTTCTCCTAAAGCAGCGTTTATTGTTTTCTGTTATTAATGAGGTATTTTTGGATTTTAGTATTATTATTCCCACTTTAAATGAAGAGCGTCTTTTACCGAATATTCTAAAACAACTTAAACAGAATAATTTAAAATCTAAATATGATTACGAAGTTATCGTATCTGACGGCGGAAGTTCGGATAATACAATTTTAATTGCAAAAGAAATGGCTGATAAAGTAGTAATTCATGATAAAGATTTCAGACAAAATATTGCAATGGGTAGAAATAGGGGAAGAGAAGTTGCTGAAGGAAAAATATTAATATTTTTAAGCGGCGACTCAAGAATTAAAAACCCGGAAAATTTATTTTCAATTATTAAGTCTAAAGTGTTAAATGGCAAATATATAGCATATACATGCAAAGTTGAGGTTTTTCCTGAAGAAACTAAATTTATTGATAGAGTCTTTCAAACATTTTATAATAATTATTTTCATTCTCTTAATATTATCGGTGTCGGAATGGGTAGAGGCGAATGTAATGTTTTACGATCAGATATTTTTGATAGATTAAACGGATATGACGAAACCATTATTGCAGGTGAAGATTTTGAATTTTTTAAAAGAGTTAGAAAATTAGGGAATATTTTTTTTGATAGAAAAACAATTATTTACGAATCACCAAGAAGATACAGAAAGGTCGGACATTTTAAACTACTTTTTACTTGGTTAATTAACAGTATTTATGTAGTTTTATTAAAAAAATCTAAATCAAGAATCTGGGACGAAATAAGATAATGAAAAGATATATTATCTCGATACTTTTATTGCTAAATTCCTTTATTGTAGCCCAATCCGGTTATATAGATGTCGAACATAAAATATATCCTTTTTTAGAAAGAATGAACACTTTAGGATTTATAGATAATTATAACGGCTTTGAAATTCCTAAAACCAATACCCAAATAAAGCAATATTTAATTGAAATAATAAATAATAAAGAAAAACTTTCAGATGTTGATCATGAAATATTAAATGACTTAGTTTTTGAATTTGATTATTTATTTAACGGTACAGATTTAAGTTATTCATCTATATTAAACAACAAATTTGCTGAAGATTATTACCAATCTAATAAATCAATATATAGTTATGTAGATTCTTCAAAAAACGGCTTTTTTATAAATTTTGCTGCCTATAACTCTACAATTATCAAAAAAGAGAAAATGGCTTCAATCTTTACATTCGGTGGTGAAGTTAAAGGTTATTTATTTAACGAACTTGGTTTTTATTTAAAAGGTACTAACGGTACTTATAAAGGTGATAAAAATACTGCTTTAAATTACGGGAGTTTAAAATATAATTATAAAGCCAATTTAAATCCTAATTATGAAGGAGCTAATTCTTTTTTTGATGAGACCGAAGGATATTTATTCTTTGAAAAAAGAAATTATAATTTTAAACTCGGTCGGGATAGAATAATTCTCGGACAAGGTATTTACAAACCTTTTTTAGGTAATAATGCTCCGCCTATAGATTACTTTAAATTTAATATAAATTATTCTATATTTAATTTTTCTTATCTGCATGGTAAATTACTATCCTCTCCTAACGTTTACGCCGATTCGCTATGGGGTGAAATTCATAGTTTGCAAGATAAGTACTTGGTCTATCATCGCTTCGAAATTAATTTTTCAAAACACTTCAAATTAGGTCTTGGTGAATTTATTATATACGGGAATAGGAGCGTTGATTTAAGTTATTTAAATCCTTTCAACTTTTATAAGAGTATTGAACATATTAATCAAGATAGAGATAACTCATCACTTTTTATAGATATTTCAAATAATACATTGTCCGGGTTTAGTCCTTATTTAACATTATTTATTGATGATATCGATTTTAGTAAATTAGGAAAAAAATGGTACGGAAATCAAACTCTATGGGATATCGGAATAAATATTACTCCAAAGATTAATAATTTTTCGGGTGGTTTAGCAGTACAGTATTTAAGAATTGAGCCTTTTGTATTTACACATAGAATTCCTTATAATAATTTTACATCATTAAATTATTTGATAAATGATAATATTGAACCTAATAGTCAATTATTTAATGTAAAATTTTATTATTATTTTACTCCAAGAGTTAGTTTTTTATTTCAAGCAGGGTATAAGGAGCACGGGAGCAATTTATATGATGAAAAAGGAACATTGGTAACTAATTATGGCGGTTCCGTAAAAGAAGGACACAGACCTTTTGATAGTGAACAAGTAAAGTTTTTAGACGGTTTGCTAATTAAAAGTTTTAATGTTTTGTTTGAAGGTAAATATGAATTTATACGTAATAACTTTATTAGTCTGTATTATTATTTTGAGAATGAAAAATCTCCACATACTTCTACTAATGAATCTACACTAATCTTAAATATTAAACTTAAAATATAATGAGAAATATCTTCGGCAGTAAAATATTACTGTTTATTATTGCTCTTTTAATAGGGTATTACTTAAATTTTATTCTTAATCATTTTATTAATCCAGAAGTTAATAAAGCTGCGACTAAAATATCGGATATAATAAAATTGACAAACGAGTATTATGTAGATAAAGTAAACTTGGATACTCTTACCAATAGCGCCATAGAAGGCGTTCTAAAAAAATTAGATCCTCATTCAGGATATTTAAATTCTGAAGAATATGAAAGTTATGCAGAAGAAATGAGCGGAAAATTTGTGGGGATTGGAATTGAATTTTCCTTAATAAACGATACATTAAATGTAATGTCTGTTGTTCCATCCGGTCCTTCCGACAAAGTCGGAGTACAAAGCGGTGATAAAATAATAATGGTTGACAACAGAAATATTATTTCATTGAAAACAGAAAAAATAATAAGTTTATTGAGAGGTGACGAAGGCTCGAAAGTTGTGCTAACCATAGTTCGTAATAATGTAAAAAAGCCGATAAATTTTACTCTTAACAGAGCGGAAATAATATTGCATCCTGTTGATTTTTCAACTGTAATTTCAGATAGCATAGGATATATAAAGTTGGTCAGATTTTCAGAAAATACTTATGTGGAAATGAGATCTACTGTAAATTTGCTTATAAAACAAGGAGCAAAAAAAATATTATTAGATCTTAGAAATAATCCAGGCGGTTATTTAGAACAAGCTGTTAAAGTAGCAGATTTATTTTTGTCGCCAAATAAGCTAATTGTTTCAATTAAAGCAAGAAAAAAATCGTATAATCAGGATTTTTATTCAACCGATACAGATAAATCGGATAAATTGCCAATTATAGTCTTAGTTGATAATGGTTCTGCTTCTGCAAGCGAAATTGTTGCAGGAGCAATACAAGACTGGGATAGAGGATGGATTGTCGGTCAAAACACTTTTGGAAAAGGTTTGGTACAACAATCTTTTATATTAGATGATAGATCGGAATTTCGATTAACTTTAGCAAAGTATTTTACACCCTCAGGAAGGTTAATACAGCGAAAATACGACAATATTAGCAACTATTACTCTATTTCCGAAATCAATAAAAATGATACGACAACTAATTACAAATTCACAAAAAAGGGGCGCAAAGTTTATGATGGCGGCGGGATACATCCGGACTTTTTATTAAAAGAACCTGAATATACCGAATCACTTGGTTTGCTATTGCGAAATAATGTTTTTAATAGATTTATTGCAGAAAACGGTGAGATTGAAAAATTAGACAAGAAAAAGTATAATTATAGAACATTTAATAGTGAATTCATTTTTACCGAGAAAATGTTTAATAATTTTATTATATATGCAAAAACAATTGAACCAAATATTAAAATTGATGAAATTAATAAAGATAAATCACTAATTATTGCCAAAATAAAATCTGAAATTGCAAACAAGTTTTGGGGTAAGAACGGAAGATATTATTTATTCATTAAAACTGATGAAGAAATTTTGCAAGCCTTAAATTATTTTTCTATAGATATAAACAGGGTAGTGAAAAAGAATTAAAATGTTAATTAAAAATAAGATTTTTATAAAAACAACAATACTCATCTTATTGTTTATTTCTTCAATTAAAGCTCAGAGTAATTATGAGTGGGAAGTAGGCGAAGAACTAACATATTCAGTAAAATATACTTTTATAAAGCTGGGTGAACTAAAGTTTAAAGTTCTTGAAAAGAAAGTAATAGATAATGAAGTTGTATATAGAACAATGGTTTATATTAATAGCGATGAATCGTTGCCTTTTGTTGATTTACACGAAGTATATGAAAGTTATTTTAATACTAAAAATTATAGTAATTTATTTAAAGCTACTCATCGCACTAAGGAATATTTTAGGTTTACCGAACATAGGTTTGATTATAAGAACAAAAAAATATTTGTAAAAAGAGGCACATTAAAGCCTTATTTGGTTGAAACTGACTCAACTTGTGATTTAGATCACAACTTTAATGACGGATTATCCTTATTTTATTATGCTCGAGTTAAATCAGGATATAAGCATTCTGAAACTGTTCACTGTTTTATTAATGAACAAAAAGTAAAAACATATATTAACTTTTTTGATAAAGAAGAAAGAACCAAAATTGATGCCGTGAATTATGATATTGCTACTACAAAATTAAACGGAAAAGCAGATTTCACAGGTGTTTTTGGATTAACGGGAGATTTTGAAGGTTGGTTTACAAAAGATAAATATAAAATTCCGGTATATGCTAAATTAAGCGTTTTACTGGGAAACATTACAGTTGAATTAATAAGTTGGAGAAAAAAAGATTGGAATCCGCCAAAATACAATTAAGACAGTTTGGTAAAAATTTCTCGTATGAAGGCAAATATCCTAACATAGATAAATCAGTATTTATTGCTGATGGTGTAAAAATTATAGGCGAAGTTGAAGTATGTAAAGATTCGAGTATATGGTATAATTCTGTTATTCGGGGAGATGTCAACTTTATTAAAATTGGGGAGTTGACAAATATTCAAGATTTAAGTATGTTACATGTTACGAATGCCAAATACCCTTTAATTATTGGAAATAAAGTTACAATTGGGCATAGTGTAAAATTACACGGTGCGGTAATAGAAGATTTAGTACTTATCGGAATTGGTGCAATAGTTTTAGACGGTGCACTTGTAGAAACTAAAAGCATGGTTGCTGCAGGTTCTGTTGTAAAACCGGGTTTTATTGTTCCAACCGGAAAATTGGTTGCCGGTGTTCCTGCAAAAGTAGTAAGAGATTTGACTGATTCCGAAATTCAAGAATTGGAAAAAAGCGCATATAGATATAAAAAATATTCGGAAATAACTATTAACTCATTAACAGACCTGGAAAATGAAAATTAAATTTTGGGGAACTCGCGGTTCAATTCCGGTCCCGGGACCAAACACTGTAAAATACGGCGGTAACACGCCTTGTATTCAGGTAATATCAAATAAAGGCACTTCTATTATTATAGATGCCGGTACCGGTATAAGAAACTTGGGTATTGAATTAATTTCAGGCAATTATAAAAAAGAGCTTAATTTATTAATCAGTCACTCACATTGGGACCATATTCAAGGAATTCCGTTTTTCGTTCCGTTTTTCAGAAGCGATTTTAAAATAAATATTTTTTCTAATGCAAAAGATGATATGAATGTTTCACATGTTATTGATTCACAAATGCATCCGTTCTATTTTCCGGTAAATAAAGAAGATGTTTTTAAATCAACAATAGAATATCATAAAATAGAACCGACAAAAAAATATGTTTTTGATGAATTTACAGTTGAAACAGAAACAGTTCACCATTCTAAAGGAACATTATCCTTTAAAATTACGGAAGGTAATAAAACAGTCGTTTATATGACAGATAACGAAATTTATTACAATGCATTACAAAACGAACCAAATTCTCAGTTGATTTACGAACAAAATAAAACACAAATTGAATTTTGTAAAAATGCTGATTATTTAATTCATGATTCACAATATACAATTGAAGATTTTAATAAAAAGATTGGTTGGGGACATTCAAATAATATTGCGCTGGCATATTTTAGCGAGTTAGCAAAAATTAAAAATTTGGTTTTATTTCATTATGATCCTGATTACTCGGATGAGATGATTGAAAATGTAGTAAACAATACAAAAAATTTTTTGAATAAAATTAAAAGTTCCGTAAATTGCATACCCTCAAAAGAATTACTTGAGATAACTATCTAATAAAACGGAGTAAATTATTTTGGAGTTAGTTTCGGTATTTGCACCCCGGAAATACGGCATAATAAAAAAAAATATTAATTTTCTCATCGAAAACCTTCAAAACGAGCTAAACTTTTCGATCGTAAATCTCGATATTAATATTGTGGACAAAAAAGCTTTACTAAAAGTGAATATGGAGTTTTTAGGTCATAATTATGATACCGATATTATTACCTTTAATTATTCCGGTGATAATAATATTTTAGAGGGTGAATTATTAATATCTTATGATATTGCTGTTGAAAATGCGGCAAGATTTAATTGTTCGGTAAATTCCGAACTGTTAAGATTGGTAATTCACGGTATTTTACATTTAGTAGGATATGATGATATGAATGATATTGACAGAAAGAAAATGAAACGGAAAGAAAATCTGTTTGTAAAAAAATTTAATAATGTTCAAATTTTGAAGTGATAAATGGTTACAAAAATTGTTGAAGTAATTGCACTTATTTTGGATAATTTAAAAAAAGACTATACTTTAGAAGAAGTTAATAAGCTATTGGATAGTAATAAATACGATAGCCAGACTATTAGTGCTGCTTTTAGTTTATTATTTGATAAAGTACTAAGCTCAAAAGTAAGTAAATCAGAAAAAAATAAAATTAATAAAGAAACTTTTAGAGTATTAAGTTTAGAAGAAATAGATTTAATAGGTTTAGATAATTATAATTATATTTTAAGTTTGGTTAACTTAGGGTTAATTGAAAGTAACGATATTGAGTTTATTTTAGAACACGCCGCAAATTTAGAAGGAAGGGTATTAAGTAAGGATGACATTAACTGGATAGTATTTTTATCTCTTATTGATTTAAATGCCGGATTGTTACCCGGAAGCAGAGTACTTCTTTACTCCTCCGATACAATTAATTAAAAGGATTTTTTATGAGTAAAACTTTAGTGTTGGTCGAATCACCTTCCAAGGCAAAGACCATTAATAAATATTTAGGAAGAAATTTTATAGTTGAAGCAACTGTAGGACACTTACGTAATTTGCCCAAAACACAATTGGGTGTTGATATTGAAAACAATTTCAAACCTAATTTTATGAATATTCGTGGGAAGGGGGATTTAATAAAAAAAATAAAACAATTAGCCGAACAAACCGAAAAAATTATAATTGCAACTGACCCTGATCGTGAAGGTGAAGCTATTGCTCAGGACGTTGCCGATATTATAAACGGAAAAAATGAACATGTTT
>CALGLM010000397.1 GCA_937930275.1 uncultured Ignavibacteria bacterium | reverse complement strand
CCCAATCACACATTTTAGCTATCTCTTCATTGCTGTCATTCAACCCCTTAATAAGCAAAGTTGTTAGCTCAATCCAAACACTCGTTTCATTTTTAAGCCATAATAATGTGTCTAAGATATCAGAAAGATGAGAATATGTGTATTTGTGGTAAAATTCATCGGTAAATGCCTTTAAATCCACGTTAGCAGCGTCAATATATTCGTAAATTTCTTTACGTGCTTCTTTACAAATATAACCGGCAGTAACCATAACTGTTTTTATTCCTTCTTTACGTGCAAGTTTGGAAACATCAATTACAAATTCACCAAAAATTGTCGGGTCGTTATATGTAAATGCAATTGATTTTGAATTATACTTTTTAGCAATTTCAATTACGTCTCTTGCAGTTGCATTTACAGAATAAGTTTCATCAATTTTAGCTTTACTTGTATGCCAATTCTGACAAAATTTACATCCTAAATTGCATCCCGCCGTACCAAAACTTAATATTTTACTTCCCGGGTAAAAATGAAATAATGGTTTTTTTTCTATCGGATCAACGGCAAAACCCGTAGGTTTGCCGTATCCCGTACTATATAAAACCCCGTCAATATTTTCGCGCACATAACAAAATCCTTTCTGTCCTTCGCTAAGTTCACAATATCTTGGACACAATGTACAAACAATTTTATTATTATTGTTTTTGTGCCACCATTTGGCTATATGTAAATTACTTGTCATTTCATTATTTATTAATTTTTGGTTTTGCTCCCTTTTTATTAGTCGACTTAGCTGTTGTACCGCTTTGTTTCGATTTTTTAAGCATTTCTGTTAGTTTTTGTTCAACAATATAAAACAAAGTATCTTTTTCAAATTTACCGTTTAAATTTCGCCTACTAACTTTTACGCCTAACAATAATTCCAAAGCCTCTTCAATATTCTGCGCTGAATATATATTAAATCTTCTTTCTTTAACAGCTTCTATAACTTCGTCTTTTAGCATTAAATCCTGTTTGTTCTGAAAAGGAATAATTACCCCTTGTTTTCCTGTTAATCCTTTTAACTTACATATATCGTAAAAACCTTCTATTTTTTCGTTAACACCACCTATAGGTTGGATATCTCCCTTTTGGTTAACCGAACCTGTAACAGCAAGGCTTTGAGTAATGGGTACTTCGGAAAGACACGAAATTAGAGCCGCTATTTCTGCAACAGATGCACTGTCACCGTCAATCATGCCGTACCCTTGCTCAAAAACAAGCGAAGCATTAAAATTAAGCGGAATATGTTTGCCGAACAATTCACGAATATACCCCGAAATAATAAGCACCCCTTTATTATGTGTGCTTCCGGAAAGTCCCGATTCTCTTTCAACGTTTATGATATTACCGCTACCGATTGAAACACTCGCCGTTATTCTTGTCGGTTTTCCGAATGAATAAATGCCGTCACCATAAACTGCAAGCCCGTTAATCTGCCCAACTCTTTCCCCTTCGGTATCAATTAAAATCATTCCGTCTTCAATCATCTCCGTAATTTTAATGTTACCTAAACCGTGCCTTTCGTTCATTGCTTCGTAAGCTTGTTTAATATGTTTATCGTCAACTTCTTTATCACCGTCGTTTTTTGCCCAAAAATCAGATTCTAACATCAAGTCCAAAATATACGCAAAACGAGTAGTTAATTTGTTTTTGTTACCCGCATAACGAGCACTATATTCTAAAAGTTTGGAAATTGCTCTAACATTAAAAGGCATTAAATTTTCTTTATTAATAATTGTATTTAAAACGCCTATATAATTATAAATTACGCCGTTTGTTCTGTTCATTTCGTAATCAAATTCGGCTTTAACTTTAAATATCTTGTTAAAATCGTCCTCATAATTAGAAAGAAGAGAATAAATATCGTTATTACCTATAAAAATAATTTTTGTGTTTATTTTAATAGGTTCCGGTTTTAACACTCCCGGTACAACTTGAAAAAAGTTGCTCTGATCTTGCATTTCTAAAAATCCGTACAACAATACACGTTTTAAAGTGTTCCATACCCCCGGCTCATTAAAAGTATCTAAAGCACGTAAAATTAAATAACCGTTATTAGCTCTTAATAAGGCACCTGATTTAATTCTTGTAAAATCGCTATACCAACCACCGCTACCGTCCGACATTTTATCAATTGTACCAAATAAATTACTATAAGTAGGATAAGTTTCTGTAATTACCGGTGTCCCTTTTGTTTCCGAATTATCAAGAATAACATTTACTTCAAAGGATTTTAAATAATCAATAATTACCCCTTCACGCGTGCTTTCCGTAGCTTCTCTTCTTCCTACAAAAACATCAAGATTTTCAAATATTGCTTGTTTAACTTGCTCTAAATATTCCGTAATTTTAGTAAAATTATACATGCTTCTAATTTCATCCAAAACCGCATCAATAATATTTGTTGTATGATCTTTTTCCAATTCATATAATTTTTGTTGGTACTCCCTACTTATACTTAAACTTTTTTTAAGTACAATTTGAAGTTCTTGTTGATATCCCGAATATTTTTTTGCTAATGAAGTTGCCTCGTGTTTATCAATTAATTTATTGGATAAAAGCTCATCCAACTGTTGTATATAATACATTTTATTTTCTTTTTCAATCATAATTTCCGGTTGAGGTATTTCGGAATTTTGACTTTGTCCTAATACAAAACCGTCTTTATGTAATTTATTTTCAAATTGATTATATAATTTTTGCTGCGATTGATTGTAATAATCCACAAGTCGTCTTTTTCTATTTAAATAGGGTTCGGCTTCCAAAACACTCGGAATATTTTCCTTTAAAAATTTTACCATATGAAACATGTCTTTTTTAAATTTCACGGCCGTTCCTGCCGGTAATTCTAATAAAGTCGGTCTATCTTCATCATTAAAATTATTTACGTAAACATAATCTTTAAGATCTGCTTCAACAGGTGAAATAACTTCAAGTAATTTTTTAATAGTAGTAAGTTTTCCCGTACCGCTTAAACCGGTAATAAAAATATTATATCCGGGACTTTTTATTTCAATGCCCACTTGCAGCGCTTTTATTGCTTTTTCTTGACCTATTATTACTTCGTCACCTTCAGTAAACTCAAATTCTTCATAATTTAATTCAGCAGGATTTACTATCCATTTTAATTCTTCGTCATCCAACCCTTTGTACATACTTGCTTTCTTTAATCCCATATTTTTCCCCAACATTTTTGTAGAAGTATATTTAATAATTAATTTACTTATTTAAATTTTTAATATCAAATTAAGAATAATATTTCTTTTATAAAATGCAAATTTTGTATTTTTGTATGTTAATTTGATACTATTATGGCAAAAGAACTAATAAATATCTTTTCGGAAAACAAAAGCACCAAAGTTTTGCAAAATGAATTGCAAAGTGCGGAATTAGGAAAATTAATTTATATAAGTAATTTACCCGGTTCATCAAAAAATTTACTTATAAATTTATTGTATAAGCAAGATAAACAGTATTTAGTTTTACTCCCTTCGGTTGAATCAGTTAACGAATCCAAAGTTGAATTAAATATTTTGGGGTTGGGTGACAAGTTAATTTGTTTTGACGATTTAAATATTGAACCGATTCAAGAAAACTTAACAAAACTTGCAAAAAGACCTAACTCAATAATAATAGCTCCTTACTTATTATTAAATGTTAAACTTCCCACAAAAAAAAATATAGATAATAAAACCATCGAAATTAGTTCCGGCGGAAATATAAAATACGACGAGGTATTAGAGTATTTTGACATATTTGATTATAAAAGAGAAAAATTTGTTGAGTCGATAGGTGATTTTGCAATACGCGGGAGTATAATTGATTTTTGGTCATAC
>CALGLM010000396.1 GCA_937930275.1 uncultured Ignavibacteria bacterium | reverse complement strand
TCTCTTGGACTGAATACTGAATAAGAGAGGGGAATAACAAACCATTTATAGCCGGTTAGCTGTATTCAATTCAATAGATTATGTAAATATAGACGTCATCCCTCTCTTCTCAAGAGAGGGAACGAGGGTGAGTTTTTTATACAAATATATAACCACTCGTTCTTTAAATATTCCTTTTGATACAACCCTAATAAAATTAATATTTATTAAACTCACCTATTAATATAAGGTTTATTGGTTACTGCAATTTAAAAATGATGGTAATTAAAATGGCAGATACAATTTTCTTTGTAAATCCCGGGCTATTAATTTAATTTTGCGTTTATAATTTAAGTTTTGCACAATCTTTTTACTGTTTTCCAAGATTATTTATTATTATACTTTTTGTTAAATCTCATTATTTTTTATATATTATCCCCTTCACTATTTTGTTAAGGCAAAAAGTATGAAAAGGCAATATATAGGAATTAATGAAAGGCTGCCGATTCTTGAAACCCTTCCTTTAAGTTTCCAACATTTAACGGCGATGTTTGGTGCAACTATTTTAGTCCCTATTTTAGTCGGTATCAATCCGGCAATAGTGCTTCTTATGAACGGTATCGGTACAATCATTTATTCATATGTAACAAAATCCGGAATCCCCGCATATCTTGGATCGAGTTTTGCTTTTATCTCTCCTACTTTATTAATAATTTCGGGATTCGGTAATTTTAGATATGCTCAATCCGGTTTTATTTTTTTTGGTTTGTTTTTTATATTTACCTCATTCATTGTAAAATACTACGGATTAAAATGGATTAACATTGTTATGCCCCCTGTTGTAATGGGGAGTATTGTAGCAATAATAGGTCTTGAACTTGCACCTATAGCTGCTCAACAAGCGGGTTTTGCCCCTTTTCCCGCCTCTGAAGGAACTTTAGTATCTAAATTTATTATAGATAAAAACACAATTATTATTTCTTCTTTCACTTTATTAGTCGGAATTTTCGGATCTGTTCTATTTAAAGGATTCTTTCAAGTTATCCCAATTTTAACTGCAGTTATCAGCGGATACATATTGTCTTTATTTATGGGAATGGTTGATTTTTCGGTTGTCGAAAAAGCAAGTTGGATAGCATTTCCAACATTTACTACGCCAATATTTAATATTGACGCAATATTAATTATTGCACCCGCCGGCATAGTTGTTTTAACCGAACATATTAGTCATTTAATTGTGACAGGTAAAATTACAAATGCCGATTTAATGAAAAATCCGGGTTTAGAAAAATCATTATTAGGAGACGGAATTAGTAATGTCATCTCCGGATTCACCGGTTCTACTCCTAATACTACATACGGCGAAAATATTGGGGTTATGGCTATTACTCGGGTTTACTCTGTACATGTAATAAGAATTGCGGCTGTATTAGCAATTATTTTTTCATGTATCGGCAAAGTATCCGCATTAATTTCGTCAATACCAAATTCAGTAATGGGAGGTATAACAGTTTTATTATACGGGGTTATTGCTGTTCAAGGATTCAGAATTTTTGTAGAACAAAATGTTGATTTCAGTAAAAATAAAAATATGGTTTTGGGTGCCGTAACAATTATTACAGGGGTAAGCGGAGCAACAATTTATGTCGGCTCTGTTCAGTTAAAGGGAATGGCACTTGCTGCCATATTCGGAATTATTCTATCTATTGTTTTTTACTTTTTAGAAAAGTTGAGATTAATTAACGAATAATTTTTTATCGGGGTAAAAATATGGGACACAATTTAGAAGTTTTTTCTAATGGACTGTTATATGAAAATCCGTTTATTTTGGCTTCGGCTCCTCCTTCCGCATCTTTTGAACAAATAGACAAAGCATTTAATATGGGCTGGGCAGGTGCAGTAACAAAAACTATCAGCACCGAAGAAGTAGAAAGTAAAAATGTTATGCCTCGTTTTTCTGTTATTAAAAACAAAAATAAAATTGTAGCATTTGAAAATATTGAAATGCTTTCCGAAAAACGTTTTGATTATTGGTTAAATAGTATTTATAAACTTAAGCAAAAACACCCTGCTAAAATTTTAGTGGTTAGTATTATGGGGGCTAAAGGGGCTAAATCGTGGGGACAAATTGCTTTACAAGTTGAAGATGCCGGTGCCGATGCCGTAGAACTTAATTTTTCTTGCCCCAATGGTGTTGCAAAACAAGGAGTAGGGCTTGCAATAGGACAAAACAAAGATGCAATTTCTATAATTACAAAAGAAGTGAAAAAATCCATCAAAATTCCTGTTATTGTGAAACTAACCCCTAACGTGGCCGGAATTGCCGAATTTGCTTTAGCGGCTACCGAAGCCGGCGCAGACGGATTATGTGCCATAAATACTGTTTTGGGACTTATAGGAATTGATATCGAAACTTTCCTTCCAAAACCTAATGTTAACGGATATTCTTCTTTCGGCGGAATATCCGGGAATTGTATAAAACCGATCGGCTTAAGATGTATTGCTGAAATTAGTTTAGCCTTAAATGAAAAATACACTGCTTATAATAACATTTCGGTTCATGCGGTCGGCGGCGTATCCGATTGGAAAGATACTGTAGAGTATATTTCTGTAGGTGCCGATGTAGTTCAGATATGTACCGAAGTTATGATAAACGGTTTCGGAATAATCGATAAGCTTAAATCAGGTTTAACCGAGTATTTATCCCGAAAGAATTTTTCGTCTTTAAACGAAATTAGAGGAATAGCACTTAATAAAATTACCACCCATGATAAACTTGACAGAAGTTATAAAACAAGCGCAAAAATTAATTATGATAAATGTAAAAACTGCGGTACTTGTATAAACATATGCAACAATTCCGGTGGGGATGCATTTTATTACGATACTAAGAATACAATTACTATTGACGAACAAAAATGCACCGGCTGCTCGTTATGTAATTATACATGTCCTAATCAAGCTTTATACATGTCCGTAAATTAAAAAAATTAGAGTGAGCAGTACTCTACTCACTCAATTTTAAATAAAGCTTCAAATCCTACAGTTCTAAAAATTGCGCTTGCCGTTTTATTAAGATCACACAATATTAATTCAAATCCGAGTTTTTTTAACCTCATCTGAGTGCGCAATAAAACACTTAAACCAGCACTTGAAATATATTTTAATTCGCTTAAATCTAATTTTAATGTCGTATTTATTTCATTCAAAAAATTTTCGGCTTCCGCATTGTCACTTGCCATAAACTGACCGATAAATTTCACTCTATTTTCAGCTTCTTTAACTATACTGAACATTATCATCCTCAATTATTTTGAGTAAACAAAAACAAGTTTATTTCCCGTTATATTTAACGGCAAGAACCGTAATATCATCCGATTGGTCTGCTCCGTTAGCATATTCATGAACGCTTACAAAAGTTTCTTTTACCAACTCTTCTAATTCAAGATTATATTTTCCCTTTAAAAATGCTTCTAATCTAACTTCGTCATAAAGCTCAAATTCTTTATCCATCGCTTCGGTAACTCCGTCAGTAAAAGTAAATACCGCATCACCTGGGTTTAAATAAATCTTATTACTTTTAAATTCTAATCCCTCCATAATTCCTAAAGCAATACCCCCCGTTAAATCAATCGTATTTAATTCGCCTGTTTTAGTTAAAACATAAGGAGGATTATGCCCGCCGTTAGTATAGTGCAATTCACCTGTCTTAAAGTTTAATATTCCGTAAAAAACAGTAACAAACATACTTGCAACGCTTTCTTTGCATAGTAAATTATTAACATAGGATAAACACTCGTCAGGAGGAATCCCTTTAAGAGCAGTTGCTCTTATTAAAGTTCTGCTTACCGCCATAAAGATAGCAGCAGGTACCCCTTTTCCGGAAACATCACCAATAACAAAACCTAATCTATCGTTATCCAACAAAAAGAAATCGTATAAATCACCGCCGACTTCTTTTGCAGGTTCCATTTTTGCGTAAATATCAAAATTTTTAAGATCGGGAAAAGGAGGGAAGTTTTTAATTAAAATTGCCGACTGAATACTTCTTGCCGTATCAAGATCGTATTGAATAGCTAAAAGTTTATCGTGCTCTTTTTGTGCATTACGTAAAGTATTAAGTTCGGAAATCGTTTTTTCTATAGTGGTTTCTAAATCGTTAAAATCAACCGGTTTTGTAACAAAATCGAAAGCTCCCCTATTCATTGCAGTTCTAATATTATCCATATCTCCGTAAGCCGATACAATTACCGTTCTTAAAGCAGGATTTTTTAACTCGTTTAACTTAGCAAGCAAAGTTAAGCCATCCATCTCCGGCATATTTATATCACTTAATATAATTCCGATATCCTTGTGTTCCAATAAACGGGCAAGGGCTTCCAATCCGTTGGAAGCAAAAACAAATTCATATTCTCCTTCACGTATCTTTTTCCTAAATCTTTGACGAATTAAGGATTCGAGATCCGGTTCATCATCCACAACTAACATTTTTTCGCTCATTGCTGCCACTTTATTTTATTAGTGAATATATTGCGTCTTTTAATTTATCAAAATCTATCGGTTTAGTTAAATAATCATTGGCACCGTATTCTTGCGCTTTTTGATATTTATATGTATCATCATAAGCCGTAATCATAAACACCTTAAGATGTCCGTATTTTTCTTTAAGAATCCTTAATAATTCTATACCGTTCATACCCGGCATATTAATATCGGATAAAATTAAAACTAAATCTGCCGCATTTGCGGTCGATAAATATTCTAATGCGCTTTCGGCAGAAAACGCAAAATAAAATTCCGTTATTTTTTCCTTAATTTCCTTTTTAAACTTTTGACGGAATAACGATTGAATATCTTGCTCATCATCAACTACCATTATTTTAATCATACTCACTCCTTACTTAATTTTTAGGAATAGTAATTGTAAATTCCGCAAATTC
>CALGLM010000395.1 GCA_937930275.1 uncultured Ignavibacteria bacterium | reverse complement strand
GATATTAATGAATTGGGTAATACTTTAATAAAAAACGTTGACGGTAAACCCATAACCATAAACGATGTTGCGGAAATAACAATAGGTGCGGCAACTAAAATGGGCTATGCATCTGAAAATGCTAAACCGGCGGTAATTCTTTCGGTCTCCAAACAACCGAATGCCAATACACTTGATGTTACAAAAAAAATTGAAGCAAATCTTAATAAATTAAATAAAACTTTACCGGTTGATATTAAAGTAAATACTAAAATTTTTAGACAAGCTGATTTTATTGAAACATCCGTTGATAATGTGATTGATGTTTTAATTGAAGGAGGAATATTTGTAATTATTGTGCTATTCATGTTTTTAGGAAGCTTTAGAACCACAATAATTTCATTGTTGGCAATCCCTCTATCTTTACTCGGTACTATTATTGTACTACATTTATTGGGACTAAATATAAATACGATGAGTCTTGGCGGAATGGCAATAGCAATAGGTTCGTTGGTTGATGATGCTATAATTGACGTAGAAAATGTATATAAAAGACTAAAGCAAAATCATTTAAAATTACCCGAAGAAAAAAAACCGATTAAAACTATTGTTTATGAAGCATCATTAGAAATCAGATCTTCGATATTTAATGCTACATTAATAATAATTGTAACATTTTTACCATTGTTTTTCTTATCCGGTATGGAAGGAAGAATGCTTAAACCGCTTGGATTAGCATTTGTAGTATCTCTTTTTATTTCTTTAATTGTAGCAATGACAGTTACGCCTTTAATGTCTCAACTGTTGTTATCGAATAGTAAATATTTGGAAAAGAATAAAGAAGAAAAATTAGTGGTTCGTAAAATGTTGTATTTTTATGAAAAGTCGCTTCTGTTTGCAATTGAAAACAAGAAGAAGATATTAGCTTTTACGTTAGCCGTTTTAGTATTTTCGCTTTTTATTTTTAGTACGCTCGGAAGATCATTTTTACCGGAGTTTAACGAAGGAGCTTTAACAATATCGGTTGTTACTTTACCGGGCAGTTCGCTTGAGGAAAGCAATAATTTAGGAAGTATTGTTGAAAGAGAGCTGAAACTAATTAAAGAAATAACTTCAACTTCAAGAAGAACCGGAAGGGGAGAATTAGATGAGCATTCGCAAACGAGTAACAGCTCGGAAATAGACGTGAATTTTGTATTAAAAGACAAAAGTAGAGATGAATTTATGAGTGAAGTTCGAACTACTTTGTCAAGCATCCCCGGTATAACCTATACTGTAGGGCAGCCGTTAGGACATAGAATTGACCATATGTTATCCGGTACCCGAGCGAATATTGCAATAAAAATATTTGGTCCTGATATAAATAAAATGTATATGTTAGGTAATAATATAAAAAGCAAAATAGAAAAAGTTGAAGGTTTAGTTGATATAAATGTAGAGCAACAAATTAATGTTCCTCAAATTCAAATAAACGCAAATAGGCAAAAGCTTATTAAATACGGCATTTCTATTAAAGATTTTAATGAGTTTATTGAAGTAGCTTTCGGAAATGAAAAGCTTGCAGATATATACGAAGGTATGCGAAATTTTGATTTGGTAATTAAGCTCGATAAAAATAATTATGGCAGTTTAGAGGGGATTAAAAACACCTATATAGATACATATGACGGTAAAAAAATTCCCCTTGAAGAAATTGCCGAAATTAAATCCGTGACAGGTCCGAGTTCAATTAGCAGAGAAAACGCAGAAAGAAAATTAGTGGTTTCGGCAAATGTTGCAGGGCGGGATTTAAGAAGCGTAATGGATGATATTCAACAAATAATAAAGGATGAAATAAAGACGGAAGAAGGATATCGTATTGAGTACGGCGGCCAGTTTGAAAGTGAGCAATCAGCCTCAAGAACTCTGTTGTTTACTTCAATTTTGTCTTTATTCATTATCTTCTTTTTATTATATCATGAATTTAAAAATGTTAAACTTTCATTATTAATTTTAATTAATCTTCCGCTTTCTTTAATAGGGGGTGTATTAACCGTATGGTTAACTTCGGGAGTACTTAGCATACCTTCTATAATAGGATTTATTACGCTTTTTGGTGTTGCTACACGAAACGGAATTCTACTTGTTTCAAATTATCAAAGGTTATCTAACCTAAATTATTCGTTAAACGATATAGTCTTAAAAGGATCGACCGATAGATTAAATGCAATTATAATGACTGCATTAACGGCTGCTCTTGCATTAATTCCTTTAGCTTTTAAAGGGGATTTGGCAGGTAATGAAATTCAAAGCCCTATGGCTGTAGTAATATTAGGCGGTTTAATTACATCTACATTCTTAAATGTATATATTATTCCGATTGTATATAGTTTATTTTACAAAAGCTTAAATAAGGGAGTAGAATTATGAAAAAAATTATTATCCTAACGCTTAGTTTAATTTTCATATTTCAATATTCAACTTTTGCACAAGTTAAAATTGAATTGATACTTGATGAAATAGTTAAAAATAATGCAAATTTAGTTTATTTGCAAAAAATGTTTGAAAGCGAAAAATATAAAAATGAACAAGAATATAAAATTTCCGATCCTAATATTGAACTAAGCTATCTGAAATCATTCAGAAACAATAATGATAAAAAATATGATTTATCGGTAACTCAAGAATTATATTTCCCGACTTTTTATTTTCACCGTGCGGATTTAATAGACCTGAAAAATAATAAAAATGAAATTATTTTTAAAAAAGAATTAAACAGATTGCTTAAGCATGCAAAATTATTAATACTTAATATTATTTATTTAAATTCGGTTAACTACGAAACAACATTAAAATTCAATGTTGTAAAAGCTACATATAACGCAGTTGAAACCAAATATAAGACCGGAAAAGTTAGCATAATTGAACTTAATAATGCAAAACAATCTTTGTTAAAAGTATCAAACGAATTAAAAGAACTTGAGTACGAAACCGAGCAATTAAACTTTGAGTTATCGTCATTAAATAACGGTATTAAAATAAATATTGAAGACACTAATTTTCCGCAATATTTATTAAAGGAAGAGCCTGATGATAAAATAGGAGAGAGCTCATATTATTTAACCGAATTAAAACAAGAAGTCGAAATTTCCAAAAAAGAAATTCAGTTATCAAATTCATTAAGGTTCCCGGTTCTTAATTTAGGGTATATTAGTGAAAACGAAAATAATAACAAGTTGCAAGGTATCACTTTAGGTTTATCGTTGCCGCTTTGGCAAAATAATGCGGATAAAAACATTGCAGAAGAAAAGTATAATGCAAATAAAGTTAAGCTTAACGAAGAAGTTAGAGTTAAAAACGACCAAATTAAGTTAATGGAATCTAAGCTTAAAAAACTTAAAGAAAATATGCAAGTGTTTGCTAAAGAATTTGATGTAACTAATAATTTGGAATTATTGAAAAAATCGTTCGAGGCAGGTCAAATATCTATTTTTGAATTTAATTACGAACTAACAAATTATACGAGCTTGAAAATCGATAAACTAAAACTTGAATATGATTATTTAACAACTTTTACCGAAATTCAGTATTTTGAATAAATCAAATTATTATAAGTATTTAATATTTATAATTGGAAATAAAAAGTATGAATTAATGCAAATTAAGTAAATAAATTCCCCTTCCACAAGTTATCCGGAAGGGGAATTAAAAGTTGGTGAGGGTCTTAATTTAATTATGATGTATAAATCTGCTTTTATACAGCCCCCATAAAATTTTTTTATTGCTTTTTTGCTATTAAATTAAGGGCACTACCTGCTTTAAACCATTCAATTTGGTTTTTATTAAAAGTGTGATTTAATTTTATTTCTTCCGTAGTTCCGTCTTTATGTTTAACAACTAACGTTAACTGGTTTCCTTCGGTTAAATTTTTCAATCCGATTAAACTTACAAGGTCATCTTCTTTTATTTTATCATAATCTGCCGGATTTGCAAAAGTAAGAGGGAGCATTCCTTGTTTTTTAAGATTAGTTTCGTGGATGCGAGCAAAACTTTTAACTATAATAGCTTTTCCGCCTAAAAATCGTGGTTCCATTGCGGCATGCTCGCGACTGCTTCCCTCTCCGTAATTTTCGTCTCCTATAACAACCCAACCAATATTTTTTGCTTTATATTCTCTTGCAACTTCGTGAACAACTTTATATTCTCCCGTAAAATAGTTTTTTACTTTACCGGGTTCATCGGTAAATGCATTAATAGCACCTAAAAACATATTACCGGAAATATTATCAAGATGTCCTCTATATTTAAGCCAAGGTCCTGCCATTGAAATATGATCAGTGGTACATTTTCCTTTTGCTTTAAGCAATACCGGTATATCTATATAATCTTCACCGTTCCAAGGGGCAAATTTATCCAAAATTTGTAGTCTTGTGCTGTTTTTATCAACAACAACATTAGTATCCGAAAATTTATCGGAAGGCGGAATAAAACCGTCATTATCCTCCAAGAAACCGTTTTTAGGTAATTCATCACCGTAAGGACTATTTAACTTAACTTTTTCACCTTTATCGTTAGTTAAATAGTCGGTTTCGGGGTCAAAGGATAAGCTGCCGGCAATTGCTAAAGCTGTGGTTATTTCGGGACTTGCAACAAAAGCTAATGTTTCCGGGTTACCGTCATTTCTTTTTGCAAAATTTCGATTAAAAGAAGTTATGATTGTATTTTTTTCGCCGGTTTTTGTATCCATGCGTTTCCACATACCAATACACGGACCGCAAGCATTTGCAAGCACAACTCCGCCAACATCGGTTAAAACTTTTAATTGCCCGTCTCTTTCAATTGTTTTACGAACTTGTTCGCTACCCGGAGTAATTGTAAACTGGGCTTTAGTCTTAATTCCTAATTCTAAAGCTTGTCTTGCTATAGCTGCCACTCTGTCTATATCTTCGTAACTGCTGTTTGTGCAGCTGCCTATTAATCCTACACTTACTTTATCGGGATAGTTTTTTTCTTTTACTACATTTTTCATTTCACTTACCGGAATGGCAATATCAGGCGAAAAAGGACCATTTAAGTGAGGTTTTAGTTCGTTTAAGTTAATTTCTATAACTTTATCAAAATATTTTTCGGGATTTAGATAAACATCGTCATCTGCCCTAAGTTCATCGGCAATTTCATTAGCAAGAAGTGCTAAATCATCACGTTTAGTCGCATCTAAATAATTTGCCATTTTATCGTCATACGGAAAAACGGAAGTAGTTGCACCTATTTCTGCACCCATATTACAAATTGTTCCTTTACCGGTACAAGAAATTGATTTTGTTCCTTCACCAAAGTACTCTACAATTGCACCGGTTCCGCCTTTAACCGTTAATATGCCTGCCAATTTAAGAATTACGTCTTTAGGACTTGTCCAACCGCTTAATTTGCCGGTTAATTTAACGCCTATTAGTTTAGGCCATTTTAATTCCCAAGGCATACCGCTCATAACATCAACTGCATCGGCACCGCCTACGCCTATTGCAAGCATCCCAAGCCCGCCTGCATTTGGGGTATGGCTATCAGTTCCTATCATCATTCCGCCGGGAAAAGCATAATTTTCTAAAACAACTTGGTGAATTATTCCCGCACCCGGTTTCCAAAATCCTACACCGTATTTTTTTGATATACTTTCTAAAAAGTCATAAACTTCTTTATTTTCGTCAATAGCTTCTGCCAAATCTTCTTCGGCTCCAATCTTTGCTTGTATTAAGTGGTCGCAATGAACTGTTGAAGGTACTGCAGTTGTTTTTTTACCGGAATGCATAAACTGCAATAAAGCCATTTGAGCAGTTGCATCTTGCATTGCAACTCTATCCGGTGAAAGTTCGACATAATCTTTCCCACGTTCAAAATTTTTAACATTTTCATCCCACAAATGGGTATATAATACTTTTTCGGCGTAAGTTAAATTGCGACCTAAAACTTTTCTGGTTTCTTGTACTTTAAGTTTGAAAGTAGAATATTTTGCTTTTATCATTTCTAAATTTGCTGTCATACTTTCTCCGGATTGAATTTTTAAACTTTTTAATTAAACGTAAAAATTATTTTTTTAGTTCATGGAATAGTTTAAATTAGATGATTAATAAAAAAATAAGATTCATATTTTTAAGTTAAAAATTTTAACTTATTTTTAATATTAAATTACTTAAAATTTATTTAATTTAATAAACAATTTGAAAAAAATAAATGAATGACGAAAATTTAAAAGCTTGGGTTATTACCGCAGATATGGGATACGGTCACCAACGAGGTGTTCATCCTTTACAAAATATTGCCCAAGACGGAATAATAACGGTTGGAAAAAACGACAGCTCGAATGCGGACGAAAAAAAGCTGTGGAAACAACTTTTGGATGGATACGAGTTCTTTTCAAGGGCACGTAGCATTCCGGTTGTCGGAAAATTTTTATTTGGTATTTTAGATGCTCTGTTACACATCCCTTCATATTATCCTATTAGAGATTTATCGGATAGTACAATGCAAGTAGAAACTTTGCAAAAATTTATTAAGAACGGATTATGCAAAGGAATGATGAATAAAATAAGTAGTAACGATTTACCTTTAATAACTTCGTTCTACGCTCCCGCAATAGCGGCTGATGTTAAAGGGTATAATAAAATTTATTGTATAATTTGCGATGCCGATATAAACAGAGTATGGGTAGCAAAACATCCTTGGGATAGCAGAGTTAACTATTTTGTTCCCTGCGGAAAAGCTGCTCAAAGACTAAAAGCATACGGAGTTCCGGAAGAACGAATTTTATTAACCGGATTTCCGATTGATAAAAGTTTGATAGGAGATGAAAATCTTTCTTTGTTAAAATCCGATTTAGGGGAAAGATTATTTAATTTAGATACAAGCGGAAGGTTTATGCACCTTTACGGAAAAAGTGTTGAACACTTTTTAGGAAGCGAAAATTTAAAAGGTAAAAAGCGTAATAAATTAACAATAACTTATGCGGTTGGCGGAGCAGGCGCCCTTAAGGAAATAGGGGGCAGAATTGCAAAAAGTTTAAAACTTAAGTTATTAACAGGTGATGTTAAACTTATACTTGTAGCGGGAATAAGAAAAGAGGTTAATAAATACTTTGAACAAATTAGAAGTAATTTAGGCTGCGATAATAACAGCATAGAAATAATTTATGATGAAGATAAGTACAAGTACTTTGAAAAATTTAATGCAGCTATTAGGAAAACCGATATTCTTTGGACTAAACCAAGCGAGTTATCGTTTTATTGCGGATTAGGCTTGCCTATAATTCTTGCCCCTGCAATCGGAAGTCAGGAAGTATTTAATAAAAAATGGCTTTTTGAAATTAATGTGGGAATAAAACAAGAAAATCCCGATTTTACCGACCAGTGGTTATTTGACATGTTAAATTCAGGGAGGTTGGCAGAATCTGCGTGGAACGGATTTCTAAAATCGAGAAAGCTTGGCGTTTATAAAATTGAAGAGATAATAAGGACGGGTAAGCTTTCGGGAAACGAGTCATATGTTTTCAGATAAAATATGAGTTGAATAATGGAAAACAAAAAACAAAAATATATGTTTTTTTACCTTAAGACCGGAGGCGGACATCTTGCACCGGCAAAAGCCGTAGCTAATTATATGGAAAAGTATTTTGGCGAAGATAGTACGGTTGTTTTGGTGGACGGACTTAAAGAAGCGCCGGAATATAGTCGTTTTATTTTAGAAGACGGTTATAGAATTTTGCAGAATAACGCAAAGTGGTCTTTTGAATTTTTATACGCAGTAAATAAACTTTCAGTATTTGCAAAATACAACAGCTTATTAGTTTCGGGAAGGGTGATTCCGTATATAAAAAAACAAATCTTATCCGAGATGCCCGATAAAATTGTAATATTTCACTTCTTTTTAATAAAACCGGTTTATGCAATATTGCGTAAGGCAAAATTAAATATTCCCGTGCTTACGGTTGTTACCGATCCTTATTCGGTACATCCCGTATGGTTTTTAAATAAAAAACAAAGAATGGTAGTGTTTAGTGAAAAAGTAAAAGAATATGCAATATCGCAAAAAATAAAACCGAGTAATATAAATGTGTTTCATTTTTTACTGGATGAAAAATTTTCGGAACAACCGGATAAGGGAATTATTCCGAAACTGAAACAAAAATATTATATTAATCCGAATAAAAAAACAATATTAATTGTCGGCGGAGGTGACGGAATTCCCCGTGGGCATATTATTTTAAAACGTTTAATTGAAGCAGAATTAAATGCAAATATTATTATTGTGTGCGGTAAAAATCAAAAGTTATATAAATTTGCCGAAAAGTTAAAGTTAAAAGAATTTGCAAATGATTTACATGTTTACGGATATGTCGATTTTATTTATGAGCTGCTTAATATTTCGGATATTGTTATTTCCAAATGCGGGGCTTCAACATTTATGGAAATTTTATTAAGTAAAAAAATTCCAATTATTACCGATTATATATGGGAACAAGAAAAAGGGAATGTTGATTATTTGGTAGAAAACGAAATGGGAATTTTTGAAAAACGTTTAAAAAAATTACCCGAAATTATTAACCGTTTAATTGAAGATGAGGAATATTATAACTCGTTTATCAATAATATCACAAATGCGGGAATAAGAAACGGTTTAAGGGAGTTTTCCGAATTTTTGCATAATTATTAATTATAAAGAATATTTATTTTGTTGTGTTTGCAAAAAATAAGTATATTTAAAATTAAATTAAAGAAGGAAAATCATGTTTAAAAAATTTTTACTGTTAATAATTTTAGCCTCAAATTTTTTATTCGCACAAATCGAAAATATTAGTACGGAACCTAAATCGGATGTTTATTTACAAGGATTTTATTGGAATTCGCCTCCGGGAGGAATTTGGTACGATAGTCTTAGTAAAATTGCCCCACGGTTATCTTCGGCAGGATTTAGCGGAATATGGTTCCCGTCTCCGGTTAAAGGAGCCGGTGGCGGTTTTTCAATGGGTTACGACCCGTACGATCATTATGACTTTGGGGAATACTATCAGCAGGGTTCAAAAGAAACTCGGTTTGGAAGCAAAGATGAATTAATTAATGCAATTAACGCATTCCATCAAGTCGGCATTCAGGTATTTGCAGATGCGGTAATGAATCATATGAACGGCGGCGAAGAAAAAGCCCCATATGAATGTAAACCTTATTTATCTTTCCCCGATTCAGGCTGGTTGATTTTTAATTATCCTTACGGTTCTAAAAGATTTAAGAAAACTCCGGCGTACTTTTATCCTAATAGTCAAACATGTGACGTAAATCCGCCGTACCACGGTGCGGGTGACCCTATTTTTCAATTTGGGGAATGGCTTGCTCACGACAGAGCTTTTGTAAGGGATAGTTTAATAGTATGGGGAAAATATTTAAAACAGGTTTTGGGTTTTGACGGGTTTAGGCTTGATGCAGTTAAAGGTATTGACCCTATGTTTATGGGAGCTTGGGTAAGTGCCGTTAACAATGACGGCTTTAATGTTGCTGAATACTATGGTTCAACAAGCGAAATCGGAAACTGGTTAAATTATACACAAAATGTTTATGGCGGAAATGTTTCGATGTTCGATTTTCCGTTGCGATTTACGATGCGCGATATGTGTAATAATACTTCCGGAACTTTTGATATGAACAATATAGATAATGCAGGCTTAATTAATGCCGGAATATCGGGCTTTGATGTTTCTACCTTTGTCGAAAACCATGATTTGGATAGAATAGGTTGGGACGGTTCAATTGATAGCGGTCACGATCCTATTGTTAGCAATAAAGAGATGGCTTACGCATATATTCTATTATCTGAAGGACGTCCTTCAGTTTTTTATAAGGATTATTTTGATTACGTATTTGCCGGTAAAATTG
>CALGLM010000394.1 GCA_937930275.1 uncultured Ignavibacteria bacterium | reverse complement strand
TCGGATTTGGCAATTTCTAAAGACGGAAAAACATTTTACTATGTAACTAATAGAAACTCACGCTATACTTACAAAGCCGACCAAGATTTATATAGTGTAAAATGGGACGGAAAAGATATTAAACAATTAACAAGTAATAATGCACGTCCAAGCGGAGTTAGTTTAGATCCGACAGGAAAATATTTGTTTATGATAAAACAAAGGGGCTCACTTTCTAAATTAGATTTAAGTAGCAGCAAAGAAGAAGCTCTTCCGTTTTCGGCAGAAATGAAAATTGACGTTGTTGCAGAAAAAAAACAAATGTTTGACGAGGCATGGCGCGTTATAAATCAAACATTCTATGACCCAAAATTTCACGGAAACAACTGGAAAGAACTTCGTGAAAAATACGAGCCTATTGCATTAATTGCTTCAACAGACGAAGATTTTAGAGATGTTATTAATATGATGATGGGAGAGCTTAATGCCAGCCATATGGGTATTTACGGACCGAATAATATTGATTTACAACGTGAAAACACAGGATTATTGGGTGTTGAAATAACACCGTTAAAAAATGGTGTTAAGGTAGAGTATGTAATTCCTCAATCACCCGCAGATAAAACCGAAAGCAAATTACAAAAAGGAGACATTATTACTTCGGTTAACGGTGTTGAAATTGACGAAAATGCAAATTTTTACTCGTTATTTACAAATACTGCCGATAAACAAGTTTATTTGAATGTGAAAAACGAAAAAGGCGAAAATAGAGAAGTAGTAATTAGACCGACTAATTCACTTAGGGACTTATTATATAAAGATTGGGTAACTTCGCGTCAAAAGCTTGTTGAAAAATATTCAAACGGTAAATTAGGATACATTCATATACAAGGAATGGATTGGCAAAGTTTTGAAAGATTTGAAAGTGAATTATCGGAGCAAGGCGAAGGGAAAGACGGATTAATTATAGATGTACGTTATAACGGCGGAGGTTGGACTACCGACTTTTTGTTAAATATATTAACAGTAAAGCAACATGCATATACTATACCCCGAGGGGCTACCGACGATTTAAAAAATAAAGACGATTTTAAAGATGTATATGCTTATAGCGAACGACTTCCGTTCCCTGCATGGACTAAGCCCACTATAACTATGTGTAATTCTTGCAGCTATAGTAATGCAGAAATTTTTAGTCATGCTTATAAAACACTAAACTTGGGAAAACTTGTGGGAACTCCAACCTTTGGTGCGGTAATTTCAACCGGTGCTTACACACTAATAGACGGTTCGTTAATTAGAACCCCCGGACGTGCATGGTTTAGCAAAAGTACGGATAAAAACATGGAAAACAATGCCGCAATTCCTGATTTTATTGTTGATAACCCTCAAGATTATCGAGTTAAAGAAGATTTACAACTTAAAAAAGCAGTTGAAGAATTATTAAAAGAAGCTAAATAAAAAATAAGGCGGCAAAACCACTATATACGTTTTGCCGCCTTTAAGTATTAAAAACACCTTAAAAAACCAACCACTAATATTTTAGATATCCAAATTAATCATAATTCAGATAATTTTTATCTGTTTTTTAAGCAGGTCTGTTATCTGCGGATAAATCTTTAATCGGTTCTTTACCTTCAAGCATACTTTTTACTTTGTTAACATAGTCTGCCCACTTATTCATTCTTGCGGCGGCATTTTCAAAATAAATTCTGTTTGTTTCGTAGTCGTCTGCTTCCGGTTTGTGTAAAATTGCCTCAACCATTTCCGAATAAATTTCGTCTAACATTTTCTTTTCGTTTTCAAATTGGCAAGCCATAGTTTCCTCCGTTAAATTAAAATTATTATATATCTAATTAATCTTTTTAATATAAAAAATAGTTCAAAATATAAATATAAAAATGTTATATTTAATAGCAAAAACTAAATTGTTTATCTG
>CALGLM010000393.1 GCA_937930275.1 uncultured Ignavibacteria bacterium | reverse complement strand
GGAGTTTCATCTTTGGCTGATAACAGAGGTTTTAGCGGTAGCGGATTTTATTGTGCAAGCAAGGCGGCTGCTTCAATTTATTTGGAAGGGATGAGAGTTGAATTAATTAAATACGGCGTAAAAGTTATAACAATTAAACCGGGGTTTGTAAAAACTCCCATGACCGATGTAAACGAATTTAAAATGCCTTTTTTAATGCCCGCCGAAAAAGCTGCAAAAATTATTGTATCAGGAATTAAAAAAGAAAAACGAATCATACAATTTCCGCTGCCTACAGTAATAGGGTCAAAATTAATAGGTATGCTGCCGGATTTAATTTATGATTTTCTATCAAAAAAGCAAAAATAAAAAAACGGTTCTAAATGAGAAGTTTTATAGAAGATTTCTTTGAGTTAAAAGAACACAAAACTTCAATTAATACCGAAGTTATTGCGGGATTTACTACATTTATAACGATGGCTTATATTATAATTGTAAACCCTAAAATATTAGAGGTTGCGGGAATACCGTTTGAAGCAAGTATGGCGGCAACAATAGTATCGGCTTTTTTTGGCACATTGCTTATGGGAGTATATGCAAAGCGTCCTTTTGCTATTGCACCGTATATGGGGGAAAATGCATTTATTGCATTTACCGTAGTAAAAGTATTAGGCTATAGTTGGCAAACGGCACTTGGTGCAATTTTTATAGGCGGCTGCATTTTTACTTTAATTACATTGTTAAAAATTCGATCTTACTTGGCTAATTCAATTCCGTCTAATTTGAAAATTGGCTTTACTGTGGGTATAGGTTTGTTTTTAACATTTATCGGATTAAATGAAACAGGGATTGTAACGGTAGGCGTACCCGGTGCACCGGTAAAAACGGGAAATTTTCGTGACCCCGAAATATTGCTTTCTATTTTTTGTTTTATGCTGATTGTGTTTTTGATGATAAAAAAGATAAAAGGGTCTATTTTGATAGGCATATTGGTTACATCTGTTATTTCATTTAAAATCGGTGTTTCTCCCTTACCCGAAAAATTTATTTCCTCTCCTCCAAATATGTCACCTATATTTATGAAATTTGATTTAACGGCTGCTTTAAATTGGGGCTTTTTTGCGGTAATTTTAACCGTTTTTGTTATGGATTTTGTTGATACGTTAGGTACATTAATAGGATTGGGAGTTAAAGCCGATTTGCTGGATGAAAACGGAAATTTACCTTACATTGAAAAGCCGATGTTGTGCGATGCATTAGCTACAATAATTGGGGCTGCTTGCGGTACAACAACTACCGGAACTTACATTGAATCTGCTGCAGGAATTGAAGCAGGGGGTAAAACGGGATTAACTGCTGTTGTTACTGCGATATTGTTCCTATCAGCATTATTTTTTGCTCCATTATTTATATCTATACCGGCATTGGCATATGGACCCGCTTTAATTATTGTAGGCGTATTAATGATATCGCCGATAAAAAATATAAATTTTGAAAAACCGGAAGAAGTAATACCGGCGTTTGTATCAATAGTAATGATGTGTTTTACTTATAATTTGGGAATAGGTATGACTTCATCATTTATTATTTATGTAATAATTAGTATATTTACGGGCGAATTTAAAAAAGTTGGTGCGGGGATGTGGTTTTTATCGGGGCTATCATTATTATTTTACATCTTTTATCCATATTAAAAAGCGAGGAAAACATGGACGAATTTATGAAAGCAGCAATTGACGAAGCCAAATTAGGCTTGCAGGAAGGCGGTATTCCTATTGGCAGCGTACTTGTTAAAGACGGTAAGATTATAGGTCGCGGTCACAACAGACGCGTTCAAAAAGATGATCCGATAATTCATGCCGAAATTGATTGTTTGCAAAATGCGGGAAGAATAGGTTCTTACAAAGATACTATTTTATATTCAACTTTAATGCCTTGCTATTTATGCGGGGGAGCAATTGTTCAGTTTGGTATTACAAAAGTGTATGCCGGCGAATCTGCTACATTCCCGGGTTCAAAAGAATTTATGGAACAACATGGTGTAGAAGTAGTTGATATGGATTTGGACGAATGTAAAAATTTAATGAATGATTTTATAGAAAAAAATCCAAAGTTGTGGAATGAGGATATTGGAGAATTATAAAAAACAGGAGTTATAAATGGCTACAAAACAAGCTTTGGTTAAACATATAAAAGGAGTTACGTTTGCGGGAAAGACCGATTCAAATCATTGGGTAATGATGGACGGGCCGGAAAGCTTTGGCGGAAGCGATGCGGC
>CALGLM010000392.1 GCA_937930275.1 uncultured Ignavibacteria bacterium | reverse complement strand
GACGCAAATATTTTGGCTGAAAAAATAAATGCTGATTTAGTTTATATTGATCCCCCATATAATTCAAGGCAATATAATAGATTTTATCACTTGTATGAAACTCTTGTTAAGTGGGATAGACCCAAACTGTATGGTACAGCATTAAAACCAATTGCTGAAAATAGCAGTATATATTGCACTGTAAAGGCAAAGCATGCATTTCAACTATTAATAGAAGATATAAAAGCAAAATATATAGTCGTTTCGTATAATAATACTTACTTCTCAAAAAGTAATTCATCAGAAAATAAAATTAAATTAGAAACAATTGAAGAGATATTAAATAACAAAGGAAAAACTAAAATTTTTGAATTATCACATAAATTTTTTAATACCGGTAAAACTGAATTTGTGAACCATAAAGAATTGTTATTTTTAACGGAAACAGATGAATAAACTATTAAGATCACCTTTGTTTTATGTCGGAGATAAATATAAAATACTAAAATTAATTTTACCTAAGTTTCCCCCCAAAATAAATAGGTTTATTGAGCCGTTTACCGGAGGTGGATCCGTATTTATGAATGTGTCGGCAAAGGAATATTTATTAAATGATATTGATGTGAATTTAATAAAAATTAATGAATTTTTAAATGCTTGTAGCAGTGATAAAGAATCATTCTTTAGTAAAGTGGAAGCAATAATTTCCCAATACAACCTTTCCTATTCTTGCAAATACAATAAAATTTCAGATGATTTAAAAAAAAAATATAAAAAAACTTATTATGCACATTTTAATAAAGAAGGATATAATAAACTACGAAACGATTACAATAAATCTATGAATAAAAATCCTTTAATATTATATGTGCTACTTATTTTTGGTTTTAATAGAATGATTAGGTTCAATTCAAAAGGAGAATTTAATTTACCAGTCGGAAATGTTGATTTTAACAAAAATGTTCAGATGGCATTAGAAGGATATTTCTCATTTGTTAATAAAAAAAATATCAAATTTTTTAATATGGACTATCAAGAATTTATAAAAAAAGTAAAACCAACTAAAAATGATTTTATTTATCTTGATCCGCCATATTTATTATCATTTAGTGAATACAATAAATATTGGAATGAAAATGAAGAAAAAAAATTAATTAAGTTACTTGAATTTCTAAATAAATGTAAAACAAAGTTTGCAGTGTCGAATGTAATAAAATATAAGAATAAAGAAAATGTTGAATTTTCAAATTGGGCGGTAAATTATAATATCTTGAATATTAAGAGTAATTATATAAGTTATCATGATAATACAATTAAAGAGTTTTCAGAAATATTGGTGACAAATTATGAGACAGAGACTGAGGGAGTTTAAACCATTGTTGTTTACAACCACAATGAGAAATCCTAATAGATTAAAGGCTTTGTTATATGTTTTAGCAAACTTTAATAATCAAACATTAACAAACTAATTATGTACTAAGATAATGGGTGAATTGATTCGATATGGTTTATATTGTTCTCAAAAAAGTACTGAGTCTATCAAAAAGAAATGGGGATTAAGGCGAAAAAATGAACAATTACCAATTGGAATTGAACTTTTAAAAGATGAGGAAGTTGAATATATATTAAAAAATAATCCACAGTTGCATAAAGAGGCAGGATTTGACAAGGGGTGGCCTTCAAGATTTGCCACAATTTTTGATCTTGCAAAAGAATTTGGTTTTGTCTATTACAAAATTGGAGATAAAATAGAATTTTCTAAACTTGGGGAAAAACTTATTAATAGTATTGAAATTAAATCGGAGTATGGCCAAATAATATATTCGGAAATAGATGCTTTAGTTGAACAAGCAGTTTTTTGTAATTCTCTCGCAAAATATCAAAGAAACAATCCTTTCGTTAGAGTACTAAACAATAATGTTCCTTTAATTTTATTATTGCAGGTTATTAAAAAGCTGAATGAAGATACAAACTTCAATTCAATAGGAATTTCGATTTTAGAGTTGCCTCTTCTAATATGGTGGAAAGATAATAATGCCGAAAGCTTATATCAAAGAATTAAATTAATTCGCGAGAATTATGGTTATAATCCGAGTTGGGAAGTTATAATTGAGATTTGTATAAATGAAATAATGGGTGGAAATTTTAAAAAATTCAAACCTAAATCTATAATGCTTGAATATCCTGACGAATTTATAAGAAAAATGCGGTTGACCGGCTTGATATCCTTAAGAGGAGGAGGTCGATTTGTTGATATTAATAAAACAGAAATTGAAAAAATTAATTATATACTAAACAAATATTCAAATTTTAAAAATTTTGAAGATGAAAAAGAATGGTTTAATTATATATCGAAAATCGATGAGAGATTAATTTCTGAACCAAAAAAACTTGCTGCAAGTCATGTTAACAAGTTATTAGACAAATGGATTGAAATGTATAATTGGGAAAAAATAAAAGCCGAACTATTAATCTTAATAAAAAAACGTATTACAACAGATAATATTCTAAAATATTTAAATAATTCTGTTCGTCTTGAATTCCTAATTTCATTAGCGGTTAAATCTAAATTCCCTGCAATTTTGGTCTTACCTAATTATATTTGTGATGATGAAGGAATTCCGACTTCAACAGCCGTTGGCGGTAAAGCTGATATTGAATGTTTTGAACAATATAATGCTGATGTTAAAGGATTTATAATAGAAGTTACTATGTCTGAGGGGCGAACTCAAACTGTAATGGAGGTTTGGCCAATAGCAAGACATCTTGAAGAGTTTAAGGAAAAATATATCGATGCATTTTGTTATTTCATAGCTCCGACTATATACAAGGATAGTTTACGTCAAATAGCATTTCTGGCATCTGTAGAGCAACTTGTTGTTAAAGCATACTCGATTATTGATTTTGTGGAATTTTTAGAAAACGGACGCGGCTTATCTATTTAATTTAAAAATAAAATATTTTAATCAAAATCGTATAATAAAATATGGTGTTGTAATTTAGGATAAAATTAACCGTAAAAAATAAATTCGTGGTGTAAATTTCCGCAGGTTTAAAAATTAACTTATTGATTTATAATAAGTTAAAAAAATCAACTGTAAAACAATTAAAGTTCAATAAAGTAGGTTTTTATTAAATCAATTTATTTTTTTATAATTTCCCAATATCCTCCTTTTGCGGGACCCACGCGTTTTACCAATCCCTTATCCTGAAGCGATTTTAGACTTCTTTCAATGGTTCTTTTTGCAACACTTAATAATTCTGATAGTTGTTTTATAGTAACAAAATTATTCAATTCAATTTGTGTTAAGATTTTCTCCGACATTTTCTCCGACATTT
>CALGLM010000391.1 GCA_937930275.1 uncultured Ignavibacteria bacterium | reverse complement strand
ATTGGCGGGTGCCGGGTTAGGAAGCACTTTAGCAACTGTTTTCGAAGCGTTATATTATTTTATTGTGGCATTATACTCCGGTTTAAGACCAAAGTATAATCTTTTTAAGTATATTATTCCGGATAAGCAAATATTAAAAAAAATACTTTCTATATCACTGCCTGTATCATTTCAAAATATTTTTATTCTTTTAGGATTTTTAAGTTTTATTGCTATAACCGGACTAATAGGAACTGAAGAGCAAGCTGCAAGCCAATTAGTAATATCATCATTATTTGTTTCTATTATGCCTTGTTTCGGGTTTGGCATTGCTGCACAAACATTAGTAGCAACAGCCATAGGTGATAATGACATAAAAGCAGCAAAACACTTTGGTAACGAAACAAGTAAAATTGCAACTATTTATACCATTTTTGTGGGTATTATTTTTACCTTAATTCCTGATCAGTTTTTACTTATAATTACAACAAATAGGGAATTAATTGCAGTTGCTATTCCTGCATTAAAAATTGCGGGTTTCGGACAAATTTTTTACGCAATCGGTGTAGTTCTTTCAAACGGTTTACAAGCTAAAGGAAATTCATTATTTGTTATGATTGCGGAAGTAATAATGAATTGTTTAATATTTGTGCCTGCCGGTTATTATTTTGGTGTTTATTTGGGATACGGATTAAAAGGAGCGTGGGCTACATTACCAGTTTATGTAATAATTTACTCAACGGCAATTTTTGTTAAGTTCAATTTCGGTGATTGGTCAAAAGCAAAAAGTGTTATTTAGTATTTATTTTTTTTGCAAAAAATATTATTGAAAGATAAACCGCACCTGTTACAAAAAAAGGGACCCTAAATCCGGTAAATCCTGCAAGAATTCCGCCTAAAACTAATCCTAACGAGTTCCCTAAAATTTGGAAACTACTTCCGATACTTAAAATTCCACCTTTATTGGATTGAGGAGAAAAATTACTCATTAATGAAAACATAATGGGGGATAACCCGCCGAATCCTATTCCGATTAATGCTCTTACCGGATACAAATAAAAATAATTTGAAATGAAATAATGCATCGGGTACATTAATCCCGTAATAATTGACGAATAAATAATTACTTTACTATGTCCGATATTAGAACTTAGTTTGCCCCACCAAGGCGGGCTTATAGAATTAGTTACACCTACAATTGCATATACACTACCGGCTATAGTTGCAAAATAAGCACTATCTATAGAAAACTCTTCAAAGTATAAAACAAAAATTGGTCTAATTAATGCAAAGCCGAATGCCGTTAGAAAAATCATTATTGAAATATTAAATAACGACTTGTTATTAAAAACAAATTTTAAGTTCTCTTTTATCGAATCATGTTTTGCGTTTTTATCAACCTTATTTATTTCTTCTACCGAAAAAATAAATATTATAGCTGTAGCAAAAAGTAGAACGGCTACGATAAAAAAGACTGCTCTAAAGCCAAATAAATCTGCTAAAAATCCGCCGATTAAAGGACCAAAAATATTTCCGGCTGCAATTGAGGTTTGCAATACTCCTAACGCAAAAGCATTTTTTTCTTTTGGAGTATTTGCTGCAACAAGTGCTAAAGCCGCGGGAACAAACCCACTTAAAAAACCTTGTAGTACACGAGTAATAAATAATTGGTAAACACTTAAACTTAAACCGACAAAAAATTGTGCAATTGCCAAACCTAAGATAGCACGTACGGTAACAATTTTTCTACCGTACTTATCTCCCAAAACACCCCACAAGGGCGTAATAAAAAATGAGGCAAAAAAAGGTCCTGCAAAAACAAGTCCGCTCCAAGTAGAAACTTCGGATGAAGAAGTAACTCCTAATTCCCTTATAAAAAGAGGTAAGAAAGGAACTACCGCACTCATACCGACCATACCCAAAAATTGACTAATCCAAATGAAGATTAAATTTTTTTCCCAATATTCAAGTTTTCGCAATACAGTACAATAATTTATTTTTAATATGCAAAAAATAATAGATAAAATGGAAAAAATAAACTGAATAATTTTGGGATATTATTAAAAATACAGCCGAAAATCAAAGGGGATTCAATTTCGGCTGTACATATCTACTAAATAAGAGGGTTTATGAAAAAATTAAGTCTATGATTTTTTATCTATAAAAATTCCTTGTAAGTCTTCTCCGTTAGCAGTAAGCTGCTGTATTAAACTTTCAAAATCATCTTTTGTTGCCGAACCCGTTTCTTGCTTTGACATAAATGACAAATATAATTCAACAGAATTTTTATTTGTGAAATTAGGAATTTCGCTTTTAGGCGGCATTGGTCCTCCTTTAGGCGGTTCAGGTCTTTTAAATCCGGATTTATCCATTATTTCTCCAAATTCTTTACTCGGAGTAATTCCGGCTTCTTTAATTTCATCCATCATTTGTTTTGTTGTCTCTTCAGACATGTTTTCAGGATCATACTTTGAAATTATTTCAGTCAAAGTTGTTTTTTGGTCTTCGGTTAACTTATTTTCAAAATTAAAATTTGGTTGAAACTGCATCTGGTTACCATTAATCGAGTTAATCATACTAATTTACTCCGCTTATAAAAGTGTTCTATTCTGTGTTTTAATTAACTGTATATTGGACAAACAGAAAATGCAAAAAGGTTTAAATCTAAAAAGTAATTTGGGTACCGATAACTATCATTCGTCTTCCGAAATAACTGAAAACATCTTTATAACTTTTATAGTCGTAAGAATAAGAAATATTCATAACGTTTTTAATGTTCAAGATATTCAATCCTTCTATATAAAACACAGTAAAATTATTTTCAAAGAATGCTGCCAAATATGTAAAACGGATATCAAGACGTTGATAATTCTTATATCTTTCGGAATTATCTTTACCGTAAACCGGAATAAAAATATTTTGGTTGTTATCAAAATAACTTTCTATAATAGGCGTAAAGGGTTTACCTGTGGCAAATTTATAGTTTATGCCTATTTGAAGATGGTTTGATATGTTATATTTTGCAACAATATTAAGATTATGCGTAATATCATATTCAGAAGAAGTTAACGCTTTATAATCCATCCATTTCCTTTTTGTAGAAAGCAAGCCGTAAGAAACGTAACTATCAAAAACATCAAAAAGTATTCCTTTTGCAATTATATCAATCCCTTTTGCATATCCAAAACCGTTATTATTATAGTTTTTTGTATCATCTTCTAAAGGAAGGTAAGTGTATTTTTTATAGTAAGCTTCAATTCTAATTTCATCTCTATCTGAAAATTTATGATTAATTGAAGTGACAAAATGCAATGCACGCATAGCTTTTAGGTTTGGATTTCCGTCTTGAGGCGAATATAATCTGGGATCGGGATGTTGATGAAAAATTCCGAAACCTATTGCCAAGTTAGTATTTTCAAACAATTTATATCCTAAATTTCCTCTTGGGTCAATCCAAAAAATATTTAACTTTGAAATATAATCTGTTCTTAACCCTGCAACTAAAGATAAACCTTTTAACTTTAAGAAATTAGCAAGCTCTGTTTCTATATATAAACCATATCGGGTGACATTAAAATCGGCATCAATAATTTTAGCTTTTCCGTTTTTGCGCATATCGTAATCTTCGACCGGAACAGTGCCTAAAAAATTTGTAAATCTATTTTCAATTTCAAATCCAAAATTAATTTTGTTGTTTCCTATCTCCCATTCTGCGTCGCTGCGTAATTTTTTGTTTTTATCTGATTTTGTCAAATCCAATAACCCTAATGTCCAATAACGATTAAATTTTGAAAAAGAAATGCTCGTCTTTAAAACTAAATTTTTTAATAAGATATCGCTTATTTGGGTATTAATAAAGTAATTATGGGATGTACCTGCAAATTCATCTATATAACCGGGTTGATTAATAAGCACACCTTGTTTATCATCCGCATACGAAAAAAATGTTTTAATTCGTCCTGTACTTGAATATTTATAAACTAAATTAGCAGAAAGATCTTTTGATATTGGTTCGTTTGTAAAATCGCTATTTTTACCATTAAACCAAAATATTGGTTCGGTAAAACTTTTTCTGCCATTAATTCTTAACCCCAAAGTTTCGTCCATAATAGGAAAGGCAGCCGATAATTCAGCTGCGGCTAATGACACTCCAAGTTTGTAGGTCGATTTTAAAGGTTCGTTCTTAGTTTCTAAATCAAGTACACCAGAAAGCGCATTTCCGTATTTTGCAGAAAAGCCTCCGCTGGAAAAGAACATACCGGTTATATTATCGGAGTTAATATTTGAAAATAATCCGCCATACGAAGATTCATATGTATAAGGATGATTTAGTGAAGCTTGATCAAGAAGGGTAATTGTTTCTATAGGATCACCACCTCGCACATATAGTTCTGCACTTTCGGATACAGATGTTAACCCCGGCATTGTTTTAAGTGCTTGAAAAATATCTGCTGCACCACCGGGAGTAGTAAGTACATCAATATTTGTCATTACTACTCCTTTTCCTTTTTCCGAACCGAAAGAACTTGCGGTTATTATTACTTCTTTGGTTGCTATTGTGTTGTTTTTTAGAATAATTAATAAGGGTTTGTTCATTTGTTTTTTTAAATCGATTATAGTTGAGTATTTTTCATAGCCTACCATCCCCGCAACTATTTCGATTTGTTCTTTTTGTTTGGTTAAAAAAGAGAAATTACCGTTATTATCGGTCATCCCGCCTTCAAAAGTATTTAGAATAAACACGTTAACGTATTCTAAAGGGTGGTTATCTTCATCTATTACAGTGCCAAATACTTTATTTACGTTTTGGGGAAATATTATATTAATGCACGAAATTACAAATAAAAAAATATAAAGTATTTTTTTCATTTTAAATTAAATTAATTATTATAGTTTTTGATTTTTGGTAAAATTCCGTATTTAATCCAACCAAACTCGGGATTATATTCTAATGCCTCTTTAATAACTTTTTTCGCTTCATCCTGTTTATCTAAAGTAATTAAGCTTGTTAAATACCAAGCATAAGCATCTGAATAACCCCATGCATATTTATCATTCTTTAATGTTTTAAAAGTTTCGACACTATTTTTAAATAATTCGTTTGCTTTTGTTTTATCCCCGCCAAAAAAATCAGGAAAATTAAACTTCACAATACCGCTTGCAATCATTACACGCGGATTATCAGGAGCAATACCGTTTGCTTTTGATATAAGAATCATACATTGTTCTCCTAAAGACTGACCAAGACTATAATCGGCAGTAATTTTTATTCCGTAACAAGTGGAAAGTAGGGCAATTGATTCAGCGTCCATTTCATTTCTTTCTATGTTTCCTTTTAATAATTTAACGGCTTCATCCATATATTTATTAAAATTAGTCATATCTTTATCACTAAGGTATATGTAAGAAATTCTAAAGCTGCAATAAGCTAAATGATAACTTGCAATGTTAGATTCTGGGTTAATAAGCAATTGGCGTTCGCATAAAGCACGAGCTTTTTGATATAATTCTAAATTTCTTACGTTATCTGCTTGTTTAACAGCGTTAAAAGTTTCGACTGAAAGTGTATCAGTGTTATTTGGATAAATAATATTAAAGAATGAAATTAATATTATTGCAATCATTATAGCTACCTTTTTCATTTTTTCTCCTGTTTAGTTAATTGTTCTGATTTGTTTAAAGTACTTTGAAAAACAAAGTATACGAATAAAAATTTTTTATTTTTTTAACATTTTTTCAAGTCTATCAATATAAATTTCAAAAGCTTTTTTCCCTTTTACGGTCAATAAATAACGTGAAATAGGTTTTCTATTTTCAAATGATTTTTGAACTGCAATGTATCCGGCTTCTTCCAATTTTTTTAGGTGAGTTGATAAATTACCATCTGTAGCGTTAACTTTTTCTTTAAGAAAATTAAATTCCGCTTCATCAATCGTAACCAAAACAGCCATTATTGCCAGACGTATTCTGGAGTGTATAATTTCATCTAATTGTTGATGGTCAAAATTTTCCATTTTATTGATTTTTTTCCTTAAAATATTGTACTCTTAAATATAAGCCGGGGACTATCTGAAAAAATACTAATAATAAAGACATAACTAATAAAGAGTAAATATTTGGATATAAAAACATATAAATAGAACCAAGCCACCAGCCAAAGGCAATGTAAGTAACCCATTTTTTGCCGTAAATATAACCGGTAATAAAATAAGCTGATCCTAAAACAGTTCCTATTAAAGGATTAATATAAGCCCCACCGTTAATAGCTCCTGTTAATAAAGGAATAAAACCCAAAATTGTTGCAGTAATTCCAAAACTTTTCCAAACAGCGCCTAATATTTTTCCGGCAAAAGTAAAGTAAGGTAGTTTGCCATACTTTTTTCTGTTATAATAAAAAGAGTAAATCCAGCCGATAAAAATTAATGTAGGCCAAACATAAATATATAATTTTATAAAATAATGAAAGTAAAATACCAAAAATGTTATTACTTGTCCTAAAGTAACGAGTAATCCCCAAAAAATTAGGCTGTGTCCGTCTTCAGCAATTATTCGTTGACTATCTTGCATCACTTTTTTAATGTAACGCAGCTCATCAAGTTTATCGTTTTCTTCCATTGTTGTTCTCCTACATAAAGTACTTTGAAATACAAAGTAAAAATAATCAAATAAAATTGCTTTGTCAACAAAAAAAATAAAAAACTTGATTTTTTTATTTTTTGATTTATTTTAGAACTAAAAGAATTTACAAAATTATGAAAAATTATTCGGTAGCTTTACATCATCTTCATCATCATCACTTGGAGAAAAACCAGGCGCCGGATAATTTTAAACTATTTTATTAAGAAAATAATATATTTTTTATAAACTAAACCCCGGCGTAAGTCGGGGTTTTTTCGTTTTAAAAGGAGTAATTATGCCAAACGGAAATTTAAAATTAGCACTTCAAAAAAAAGGAAGATTAACCGAAAAAAGTTTGCAATTGTTAAGAAATTGTGACCTTGATATCGAAGAGTACAGTGATAGGCTTTTAATAAGCGCAAAAAATTTGGAACTTGATTTATTATTTTTGCGTGATGACGATATACCGGAGTATGTTAGTGACGGAGTAGCAGATATAGGGATAGTTGGGGAAGATGTTATTTTTGAAAAAAGGGGAGATGTAAATATTTTAAGAAAACTTGGGTTTGGAAAATGTAAACTTTCAATTGCCGCTCCGGAAGGAATTAAGATACTGAAACCGGAAGATTTGGTTAACAAAAAAATTGCCACATCTTATCCAAACTTATTAAAGAAATATCTTGAAGAAAAAAATATAAAAGCAAAAGTTGTGGAAATAAGCGGGTCGGTTGAAATTACTCCTTCTTTGGGCGTTGCTGATTTAATTTGTGATTTAGTTAGTACGGGAACAACTTTAAAGATGAATAAATTGGTTAAATCTTTTGATATTTTTGAAAGTGAAACGGTTTTGATAGGCAATAAAAACTTATCACTCGATGCTAAAAAAGCCGACTTAGCAGATGATTTAATAAGTAGAATTGACTCGGCGTTAATAGCTAAACGTTCTAAATATCTTATGATGAACGCACCTATTGATTCAATAGAAAAAATTAAAATGATTATTCCTGCGTTAAAAAGTCCTACGATAATGCCTTTAGCTGAACAAGGGATGGTTGCAATTCATGCGGTAATTCCTTCGGGTTTATTTTGGAGTATTAACAAGGACCTGAAAAAAGCAGGAGCTTCGGGCATATTATTATTACCGATAGAGAATATGATACCATGAGAATAATTAATTATAAAAATATAGACGGAAATGAACTTGAGATATTATTAAGCCGCAAAAATATCTCGATAAAAAACAAATTAGAAATAGTATCAAAAATTTTTGAAGAAGTTAGAGTAGGCGGAGATGAAGCATTAAAAAAAATTAGCTTTGAGCTGGATAATAATAATAGAACCGAATTGAGAATATCAGATGAGGAATTGAATAATTCGGCATTAAAAATTGAAGAAGAACTAAAATTAGCTATTGATACAGCTTACACAAATATTTATAATTTTCATTTATTACAAAATAGCAAAAATTATGAAACCGAGATAACGGAAGGAATAACTTGCGGAAGAAAAGCTTTACCGATAGAAAATGTTGGGTTATATGTACCCGGAGGAAGTGCAGTATTATTTTCAACGATGCTAATGCTTGCAATTCCTGCAAAAATAGCAGGCTGTAAAAGAATAGTTGTAAGTTCACCTATAAAAGAAAACGAAATTAATCCGGCATTGGCTTATTGTGCATTAAAGTGCGGAATTAAAGAATTTTATTCGGTCGGAGGGGCTCAAGCAATTGCAATGTTTTCTTTAGGAACAAAAGATATTAAAAGAGTTGATAAAATTTTTGGACCGGGGAATCAATATGTAACGGCAGCGAAAGTACTTTTACCGCTGTTTGGTACAAATTGTACAATTGATATGCCGGCAGGACCAAGTGAATTATTAGTAATTGCAGATAATTCGGCAAACCCCAAATTTGTTGCGTCTGATTTGCTTTCGCAAGCTGAACACGGAGTTGATAGTCAGGTTATTTTACTTACCGATAACGCTCAATTTGCAAAAACGGTTGTTAATGAAACGAAAATACAGTTGCAAAAATTGCCAAGAAAAGAAATAGCGGAGAAGTGTTTAATACATTCGTTTTCAATTATTACCGAAAATCTTTTACAAACAGTAGAATTAAGTAATTATTATGCCCCCGAACACCTAATTATTAATACAAAAATAAATGATGAACTATTTAATAAAATAACAAATGCCGGTAGTATATTTTTGGGTGAATACGCTTGTGAAAGTGCAGGTGATTATGCAAGCGGAACTAACCATTCGTTGCCGACTAACGGATACGCTAAATCAATAGGAGGCGTAGGGGTAGAGATGTTTATGAAAAATCTAACTTTCCAATCAATATCTAAAAAAGGATTAAAAAACATTGGAAATACAATAATAAAATTGGCAGAAGCAGAACAACTTGAAGCACATGCTAATGCAGTAAAAATAAGGATGAAAGATGAATATTAAAAAATTTGTACGTAAAAATATTTTAGATCTAAAACCATATACTTCTGCAAGAAGTACAAATTTAAGCGGAATTCTTTTAGATGCTAACGAAAACCCTTATGGTAGTATAGCAGGTGAAAGCAGATATGAATTAAATCGTTACCCAGACCCAAACCAATCTGAACTAAGAAATAAACTGAGTACTTTTTTGCAAATAGATAAAGACAATCTGTTTTTTGGTGTAGGTAGTGATGAAATAATTGATTTGTTACTTAAAATATTTTGCAATCCTAATAAAGATAGTGTAATAATTTGCGAGCCGACATACGGAATGTATAATGTGTCATGCAAAATTAACGATATAGAAGTTATAAATGCAGAATTAAATGAAAACTATGATATTGAAATTCCCACGATATTAAGTAGTATTAAAAATAATACTAAGCTAATATTCTTATGTTCTCCTAATAATCCGACAGGAAATTTATTAAGCTATGAAAAAATAAAAGAATTGGCAAATATTGGTGATTTTATAATTATTGTTGATGAGGCATATATCGATTTTGCTAATGAAACGGCAAGTTTTGAATTAATTAAAAACTTTAGTAATGTTATATTGTTAAGAACATTTTCAAAAGCATGGGGCTTGGCTGCAGCACGTTGCGGTTACTGTGTAGCCGATAAAGAAATAATTAAATTATTATTTAAAGTTAAAGCACCGTATAGTATTAATAAACTAACAGAAGATATTATTTTACAAGCATTAGACAATTACGAAGAATATTTAGAAATAATATCATTAATTAAAAACGAGAGAAAATATTTAATTGAGAATCTTAAAAAAATTGAAGGAGTTAAAAAAGTATTTAATTCTGATTCTAACTTTATTTTATTCAAAGTTAATAATCCTAAACAAGTTTATAGTAAACTTGCAGAAAATAATATTATTATACGTGATAGAAGTTCGCAAAAAAAACTTGAAGGTTGTTTAAGAGTTTCGGTAGGAACTCGTGAACAAAATAATTTATTTTTAGAAAATCTGGAGAAAGCATTATGACAATTTTTTTTGATTACAAAATATTAAACTTTCAAAGTAATAATTCAGTAGAAATTATTACTGAGTTAAAAAAACTTGTTACTAAAGGAATTTTTATAAATACGCAGATAAATAAAGTTAATGAATTAGTATTAAAAATATATAATTCTGAAGGTATTTACTTTAACGATGGAAAAACCGACAAAATAAATATTGGATTATCAGAAAACAATTTATATTTATTTAACAATGTTGAATTTAATACTTTAAGTGAATTATTAAAATCAATAAAAGAAATTAATAGAACGGCAATACTTGAAAGAAGAACTAACGAAACTAAAATTAAAATTGAAATTGACTTGGACGGTAAAGGTAAAAATGAAATAAATACAGGGATAGGTTTTTTTGACCATATGTTGCAGCAAATTTCAAGACACGCAAATATTGACTTATTTATAAAAGTTGAAGGAGATATATTTGTTGATTACCATCATACTGTTGAAGATACGGGATTAGCGTTAGGTGAATCTATTTTACAGGCTTTGGGCAAAAAGATAGGAATAAAAAGGTATGGATATTTTTTACCTATGGATGAAAGTATTGCAAAAGTCGCAATTGATTTGGGCGGAAGAGCATACTTAAATTTTAAATGCAAATTTAATAATAACACAGTCGGGAAATTTCCGACTGAATTAACAGAAGAATTTTTTAAATCTGTTGCCGCAGGTATGAAAGCTAATATTTATATTAAATGTAAAGGAAAAAATGACCATCATAAAATTGAAAATATTTTTAAGGGTTTCGCAAAATCACTTAACGAAGCTTTTAGGTATGATTGTAGATCAGCCGACATACTACCATCTACAAAGGGGGTTTTATGATCGGAATAATTGATTATGGTAGCGGTAATGTTAAATCAATTCTTAATGTGTTGGAGGAGTTATCCGCAGATTATGTTTTAACTAATAAAGTTGAAGAGTTAGATAAGTGCCAAAAAATATTATTACCCGGAGTAGGAGAAGCAAGCTATGCCATGAAAAAATTAAACGAATATAAGTTAATTGAATATTTAAAAAACTTAAAAATACCGATGTTGGGAATTTGTCTCGGGTTGCAGTTATTAACAAAAAGCAGTGAAGAAGGAGAAACAGAGTGTTTATCAATAATTAATGAAACAACTATTAAATTTACAAACGATAATCTTATTATCCCTCATATGGGTTGGAACGAAATAAATATGATTAAAAAATGTAAGCTAACTGAAGGTATTGAAAACAATAAAGATTTTTATTTCGCAAACTCTTATTACTGTCCGTTAAATAACTTTACGGTGGCTTATTCAAATTACGGTGTTAATTTTTCGGCTATAGTTAATAGAGATAATTACTGGGGAATACAATTTCATCC